>CAZGVQ010000511.1:0-3195 GCA_964529355.1 uncultured Acidimicrobiales bacterium | reverse complement strand
GTTGAGCGCCGGCATGCCGACGATGATGAGTTCGCCGCCGATGTCGAGCAGCTCGAGCCCGGCCAGGATGGCCGGTTTGGCGCCCACGGTGACAAAGACATGGCTGGCAGCCGATCGTCCTCCGGTGGCCTCGGCGATGACGGCCGCCGCATCGTCGGGCGTGGCCACATGGGTCGCGCCGAAGGACCGGGCGATCTCGAGCTTCTCGGGGGCGAGATCGACGGCGATGATGGCCCTCGCCCCTGCGATGGCAGCGCCCTGTACAGCGTTGAGGCCCACGCCGCCGGCGCCGATGACCACGACGGTTGAGTTTGCGTCCGCCGACGAGGTGTTGGTGACGGCACCGACACCGGTGATGACGCCACAGGCGAGGGTGGAAGCCACCGCCCACGACATGTCGTCGGGAATCGCCACCACCTGGGACTGGTCGACCACCGCCTCCTCGGCGAAGGCGCCACAGAGCATGCCGGCCAGGACGTCGTGATTGTCGTCGTCGGTGAGTCGCGACGCATCATCGGCCACATAGGTGGCGGTGCAGAACACTTCGTTGCCGCGCAGGCATTGGTCGCACTCGCCACATGACCGGATCAGGGTCACCACCACCCGGTCGCCCACCGCTACTGAGGTGACCTCGGCGCCAACGGCGAGCACGGTGCCGGCGGCCTCATGGCCATACACCGCCGGAAGTGTGCCACCCCATGCTCCTTCGGCGTAGTGGATGTCGCTATGGCACACCGCACACGCCGCGATATCGACGTGCACGTCGGTAGGCGACAGCGCTCCGAGGTTGAGGTCTTCGATGACGAGAGGTTCTCCGAACTCTCGACAAACTGCAGCGCGCATTGGCCCGACTCCTGAGGGGGGTCCGTTGAATGCCGAGACGTTAGCCCGCAGAAACCTCGCTGAAGGGCACCACGGTGACGGTGGGGGTGACGATATCGCTGGTCGGGAACACGAATCGCCAGAAACCCACCACCACGTTGCGGCCCTCGGTATCGAGCCAGTTGGGAACTCCCGGATCCTGGTGAGCCACGATCATCCGAAATCGGCCGTCGGCATCCGCGACGGTCTGCTTGCGGTTGAGGCCCACCGGTCGGTTGAGATAGTCGAGCGTTTGCTGCCAGCGGTTCCATAGACAGAGATACCCGGCGCGACATTCGGGCCAGACCCCCTCGATCACCAGCGCTTCGTCGTCGCCGAGCATCAGTGGCGACAAGGAGTACGCGGCATCGGCGAAGGACAGAAAATGATCGCCCGGGGGTACCGGTGTCGGGAACTCGTTGATGGAGGTACCGGCAAACGCCGGGCGTTCGCGTGAGCCGGGAGGCCCGCCATCGATGGTGCGCGACTCGACAAAGCGGGCGACCCGCCGAATACCTGCGGCCACCGACGCATCGTCGGGCGCAGCGAGCGGGGGAGTGGGCTCGGTGGTTTCGATGGTCAGGTTGAGCGGTCGGTTCTCGTCACCAGCTACAAACTCGTCCTCTTCGAAGTAATAGCGAATTGTCAGACTCGCCGCCTCGGGGTCGAGTTCGAGATAGTTGCGGTCGGCGGGCGTGGCGCCCCCCACCAGCACCTCGAAGTTGCCGTCATCATCAACGTCGAACTGCGTGTCGTTGAGGACCCCCGACGTGCGGTCGGGCATAGCGCCATCGCCCGCGCCCGCTTCGACGGTGATCGATACATAGATGCTGCCGGCCATGTTGCCTCGCACGATGTAGGCATGGTCCGCCGACACCGGGGCTTCGTAGTAGATGGCGTCTGGGTTGTCGCCGGTGAACTTCCGAAATGCGGAGACGATCTTGCGGAACTCCGGCTTGCTCGGGTCGCGTTCGAAGGCGCTGGCCAGCCCGCCCTGGAGGATGTGCATCATCGCTCGATGGGCTCCGGCCACGTCGTCGGGGCTGGTCACCATCCACTCGTCACTGGCGAATCGTTGGTCGACGTTCTGAAGCGCCGCGATGAGTTCCCCCAACGCAGCACGGCTCTCGGTGTCGGTACTCATGGCGGCAACTCCGGCGGTTGTCTCGGAAAATCGGGTCGGTGTGATCAGGTCTCTTCGGTGATGTCGTAGTGGTCGACATACGGCGCGTACTCTTCGCGCAGCGTGGCTGCGTCGAGTCCGTACTGGGCGAACGTGTACTCGTGTTTGCCGAACTTTCCCTTTGGCTTGTGGGTCAGATAGTCGGCGATGGTCTGGTCGTGCCCGTCGGGCCAGGGAAGGCCGAGGCGGTCATAGACCTGTCGGATAGCAGCGGCGGGAGCACTCATGAGCTGGTCGAAGTGCGAGTCGACGAAACGGTCGTCGGGGACCGTGCCGTCAGCCCGCCACCCCATGAGCTGCTCGACCATGAACCGGAACCCGATGGACATCATCTGACCCTGCGCGACGGGATCGACCTGGTCGCTGCGGATCCACCGGATCACGGTGGTGGTGCTGGCGGCCGACGCGACCCACTTGAGCGGGTCGCGGTGCGTGGAGACAACGACCGCATCGGGATACTCGGCGAAGAGCTCCGGAATCGACATGAGGTGGCCAGGCGTCTTGAGGAGCCAGTTTGTGGTGGTGCGGCCCAGCTGACGGTCCTGCCATTGGAGGGTCTGAAGGAACTTCCGGTGGTCGGCGTACTCCCGAGCCAAGAGTTCGGGATGATCCTGGACCCACAACCCATACGTGGGCGTGTTGTACTGCATGCTCCAGTACCCGGCCGAGAAGTTGAGCGCCATGAAGTGCACGCACTCACAGGGAAGGTCGTGGCGGAGTTCGTGCACCGTCATCAGCTCGGGTTGGATGTCGGCCCACAACTCGTGCTCGGCCTCACCCAACGCCATTCGTTCCGACCGCTCGAGGTCACGGTCAGCGGCGTCGGTGATGGGGCGAAGTGGCAGCGGGTGGCTGGCTTCCCAGGAGAGCGGCGCCCGGAGTGCCGGGTCGAGCGCCAGGAGTTCGAGCGTGATGGTGGTACCGGTACGGGGTGGACCGATCACAAAGATCGGCGCCACGATTTCCTCGTCGAGGATTTCGGGATGGTCGGCCCAGGCCTTTCTGAGCCGCAGACGGGTCTGCAGCACCCGAACGATCTCGTCGCGGGCCAGTATGCGTCCGATATGTGTGGCGTTGGACTCGGCATCGATGGACCGCACCCGCTGGCGCATCGATTCGACGTCGAGCTCATCGCCGACATCGCTGAGGCC
>CAZGVQ010000510.1:0-3209 GCA_964529355.1 uncultured Acidimicrobiales bacterium | reverse complement strand
ACGTGGAACTACCTCGAGTCGCTGGGCACCGGCGTCGACCGGGGCGATGTTTCGACGTGGGGCGACGACCGTTGGCCCATCAACGTGCACGGTGGCATCGTTCCCAGCCAGGGCGTAGGCCATAGCGCTGCGCAGTGGTTCATTCGTTCGGCACCGGCAGTGAAGGAAGCATTCGCGGCGGTGTGGGACGACGACGAACTACTCGTCAGCTTTGACGGCATGGCCCTGTGGCGCCCCACCGACATCGATCCGTCATGGGCGACCGACCGGGGCGGTGCCTGGCTCCACATCGACCAGCACCCCATCAGCCGACCCGGACGTCAGTGTGTTCAAGGTGCGGTGACCTTGACCAGAACGTCGGCCGACATCGGCGGCAATATCGTGGTGCCTGGATCGCACAAATGGTTCGCCGACATTCCGGTTCGCTACGCCGACCGGCTTGCGGCCATTCCGGAAATGCAGGACCACTTCCGCTTCCCGACCGACGATCCTCAGCTCCAGGCCACCCCGCCGGTCATGGCCCACATGGAACCGGGCGACATGATGCTTTGGGATTCTCGCACCGTGCATTGTTCGAGCCCTGGCCCGCAGGCCGAAGTAGCAACCAACGAAGCGTCGCCAGAGCTGCTGCGCGTGGCGAGCCTGGTGTGCATGATGCCGAAGGCCCACTCGAACCCCGAGGTGATTGCCCACCGTCGTGCGGCGGTCGAATCGCTCACCTCCACAACCAACTGGAGCGATGTTTGGGTGAACGCCGACGAGTTTCCGATGGTCCTCAGCCAGGGCGATCCCACCAAGTACCGCCTGCCTCCGGTCCCGCAGCTCGACGACAACCAGAATGCCCTCGTGGGGTGATGATGAGCCAGCAACTCACGCCGGTATACACCCACGTCCCCCGCTTCGGGGCAGGTTCGCAGGAAAGCCTTGACCATCTTGAGTCGGAGGGATTCGTGGTCATCGCCAACGCCCTCTCCCCCGCCGAGGCCGAGCACGCGCTCGATCTCACGTGGAACTACCTCGAGGGACTCGGAACCGGCATCGACCGTCACGACCTGGCCACCTGGGGAGACGATCGGTGGCCCATCGTGACCTCGGGCGGCATCATCCCCGCGCTCGGTATCGGCCAGAGCGAAGCGCAATGGTTCACCCGGTCGATCCCGTCGATCAAGACAGCCTTCGCGTCGATCTGGGACGACGACGACCTCCTGTCGAGCTTCGATGGCATGGCGCTATGGCGGCCCACCGACATCGACCCCGGGTGGGAAACAACGCGCGGCGGGTCGTGGCTGCACGTCGACCAGCACCCCATCAGCCGACCGGGTTTCCACTGCGTGCAAGGAGCGGTCACGCTCATGACCGGTTCGCCAGCAACCGGTGGCAACATCCTCATCCCCGGTTCGCACAAATGGTTCGCCGATATTCCCGACCAATACGCCGAGCGGCTGGGACGCCTTCCCGTGCAGCTCGACCACTTCCGCTTCCCCGCTGACGACCCGAGGCTGCACGCCACCCCGCCGATCATGGCCCACCTCGAAGCGGGCGACTTGATGTTGTGGGACTCACGCACCGTCCACTGCTCGAGCCCGGGCCTTGAGCCCGCACCCGCAACCGACCCGAACAAGCCCTCGTTGATTCGCGCGGCAAGCCTCGTCTGCATGATGCCCAAGTCACGGGCCAGCGACGACGTCCTCGCCCAACGTCGGGCAGCGGTGCCCACCCTAACCTCCACCACCAACTGGAGCGACCGGTTCTACAACACCGACACCTACCCCGAGATGCAACGTGCCGACGATGTCAGCCGATTCCAGCTTCCTCCGGTTCCCCAGCTGACTGCGCAACAGCAGGCCCTCGTTGGCTAGCCATCCTCCGGCGAGTTGCACCAAGTGACCCGGGCTGCGATGGTGCACGATGGAAATCAATGGAACTGTCGCGACGGGTTTCGAAGCGGTGCGTTCGGCATTCGAGGAGAACTTCGCTTCCCGTGCCGAAGTGGGCGCAGCCTGTGCAGTGGTCGTCGACAATGAACTGGTCGTCGATCTCTGGGGCGGCCACGCCAACCCGAAGACCAATCGTGCCTGGACCGCAGACACGATCGTCAACGTGTTCTCGACCACCAAGGGAATGGCGTCGATGGCAGTGCTTCACGCTGCCTCGGTCGGATTGTTCGACTTCGATGATCGCGTCGCCGAGCATTGGCCCGAGTTCGCCCAAGGTGGCAAGGATGCCGTCACGATCCGTCAACTCCTGGCACACCAGGCCGGGTTGTGTGCGATCGACCAGAAGATCGACATGGAGGCTCTTGCCGACCCCGACCAGATGGCCAAAGCGTTGGCCGCTCAGGTGCCGGCGTGGGAGCCCGGAACCCGACACGGCTATCACGGCATCAGCCTCGGGTGGTACGAGTCTGAGCTGATTCGTCGGACCGATCCGTCGTCTCGAACCATCGGTCAGTACTTTCACGACAACATTGCGGTTCCCCTCGGTATCGACTTCTGGATCGGCCTTCCCGATGCAGTTCCCGAGGATCGCATCGCCCGAGTTCAAGGCGACTGGTACCGGGTCAAGATGTTGGCAAACATCAAGAAGATGCCGACGGACTTCGTGAAGGGATTCCTGAATCCTCGTTCCCTGACCGCTCGCACGTTCGCAAACCCGGCGGCGCTGGGCAAGCCGGCGCTGTACAACAAGCCGAAGATGCGGCGGCTGGAACTGCCGGCGTCCAACGGTCACGGAACCGCCCGGGCCATCGCCACCGCGTACGGCGAGTTTGCGACCGGGGGCGCCCGTTTGGGCATCACTCCAGACGTCTCGAGCGGCGTGGCTCGTGCCGCTACAGAACCGACCCAGGGTCGGTCCGATCTCGTCCTGTTCGACGACACCCGATTCTCGTTGGGGTACTGCAAACCCTGGGATGGCTTCCCATTCGGCACGCCGAGCGCCTTCGGCACCCCCGGCGCAGGCGGCTCGCTGGGCTTCGCCGACCCCGACCGGAAGCTGGGATTCGCCTACGTGATGAACCGCATGGACTACCACATGTTCGACGATCCCCGCGAGGGCGCCCTGCGCACAGCCGTCGCAAACTGCCTCTGAGGCGCGCCGGTTCGCAAGAAGCCTGATTGCATGCAGCGCTCCTGCGTCGGCCAGCGGTTCTGGGGCGCTGGAGCACAGGGTTTCGACGGCATGGTCGATGGCGCGGATACCACTCGACA
>CAZGVQ010000509.1:0-3211 GCA_964529355.1 uncultured Acidimicrobiales bacterium | reverse complement strand
CTCTGAAATTGGCTGGGTCGCGGCTGTCGCCACGTCTGCCAATCGATGTCATTTCGGATCACCACAAAGTCGGCTCCGAGGAGCTCGGTGAACGCCTCTACGCTCCCCTCGGTGAAGGCCCCATCGGGCAGCGCACGATCGAGCGATGCCACAAGGTTCGCGGCCGTCTCGCGGCTTAGATGGATCGGCACCTCGACAACGTGCGGACGCTCGATGAGCGCATCGAGATAGTCATCGTTGACAAAGCCCCACCGAAAGCCGTTGCGGTAGGCCCTTGGAAGGAAGAACGCTCGACCATCCTCGGGCTGGGCGTCGAGCCAGTCGGCAGCCTCATAGACATAGCCGGGCAGCTCGTCGTAGGTGGTGTCGGCGTTGTACAGCGTGGTGGCCCAGAACGGTGTCGAGGCGAGAACAAGCACAGCTCCGAGACCGACCACACTCAACGACGAAGTGATTCGTCGTTGCGCCGAACTGTGCAGATCGATGCTTCGGAGGTTTTTCAGGACGGCTTCGGTCGTGAGGCCAAACAGGCCGGCAATGCCGAACATGGCACCGGAGCCCGCCTTGAAGTTGTTTCGGAGAAATTCCGTCGAGGGCACTGCGCCGTACAACCAGCCAACGATGCGACCGTAGATGGACGAGTCCTGATTGGGGAACAGCCCAACCATCATCATCATGCCCATCAACATCATCATCCCGAGAAGCGGCATCTCGCGTCGCTTGCGGGTTAGTCCGTACAGGGCACAGATGGGAATGCCAAAGGTCCCCAGAACAGTGATCGTTGAGGTGAGGTAGGCCTGCGTGGCCGGTCGGGCAAGCCCGAAGGAGTTCTGGAAGTACAGAAGCCACGACCCGAGACCGCGCCACGTTTCTGCCCAGGACGAGTTGCTGTTGAGGGCACGCGACGACTCGGTTTCGCGGAGATTCTGGGCAAACACTTCCGAACTGATCAGCACCACGACCAGGACCGATGCGATGATCCCGGCAAAAACAACAGCGAATCGCAGCGCCCAACCAACCACCTCGCGCCACGTGACAGTGCGCTCGATATGCACTGCGAAGACCGCCACGGGAACCAGATACAGAAACGCGTACGCCGTCCCTGCCGCCTCGGTGTTGCCGATCAGGAGAACGATGAGCCCGAGTTGGGCCACCGAACGCCAGCTCCGGGCGTGAACCCCGCGGTAGAAGACCAGCCATATCCAGGGCGCAACGGCGTAGTTGAGGTAGAGGTTCGACGGCAACAGAAACGCCACCGAGTACGGGCCGAACATATACAGCGCCGCTGCCGCCAGCTGCGTGGCCAGACCACCGCGCCGGATCTCCCGAAGAAACATGGCAACCCCTCCGCCACCGAGACAGATCAGCGCTCCGTGCCACAGCCGTTGCACAACCCACGTCGGGAATCCCAGACCCCGAAAGAAAGCGACGAAAAGCGTGAACCCCGGCCAGAAGTCGCCGCGTTCACGACCCAGACCACGAGAGCTGTCCCACATCGACAACATGCGGCGGAGCCGCTGGTTCGGATTCTCGTACAGCTCGAATCGAGCATCGGCAGCCCAGAAGCCCTGCTCGTTGAACACGAGAAAAACGAACGCCACCCCAAAGAGCACGGTCAGTCCTCGCCGGAACGACCGGTCGCTCGCCTCGCGTTGCTCGAAGACTTCGCCGGCCGTCTTGGTGGCGCGTAGGTCCATCACGAACCCGCTGTCTGCTGCAGGTCAGCAATCTCGCCGGACAAACGAACCTCGAAATCATCGAAGCTGGCGGTCGATTCAGCGACGTTGCCTCCGACGAAGAGTCCCGCGCTGGCCGCATCGATGTGCGTCGCGTCAGACAACGTGTCAACCACCCGGCCGTTCAATAGAACGGTGATGTCGGATCCGTCGAGCAGGACCCCCACGGTGGTGCGATCAGCAACGGGAGCGAGACCGATATCGCCTACGGACTCACGCTCGCCATCAACCACCTTCACTACGCCCCAACTCGCAAAGTCGGGAGCCGCGGCGACAAACCAATAGTTCTCGGGATTCGAGAACCGAAACACCAGCCCCGCCTGATTGCCCACGGTCGGAAGCCTGACCTGCAGCAGCGCGTCGCTGCTACCGACAGGCACCGTCGCCAACGCCACAGTCCCCTTGGCGGTCGTCTCGACTCCAGAAACCGCTTCAGCTCGACCCGAGCGGACCTGCCAACCGCCAAGCACTTCGGTCCAGATCGCGTTGTCGCCCTCTCCGAATGGGTCATCGGACGCGAACGTGTAGCTGGCATCGGTGCCGCTGGCCGAAGAGGGCGACGAGGTGGAAAGCGCTGGACGTTCTGCACCCCCACACGCGGCGACTAAAAACACAGGAAATGCCAGCACATACAGGAGCCGGGATGCCGGTCGGGCGCGAGAGACTCTACTGCGAGCCAGGAGGTGTCTCATCGAAAGACGGCCGCCCGAATTGGCTGCCAGAAGAACACTGCGGTGACCGCTGCGGTGAGGGTTGAGCCACCGAGCCAGGACCACGTCGCCGCCGAAGTTCCGAACCGGCCGACGAAGACGAGCGTCGGACCAACCGTGGCAACGACGAATATTGCGCTGAGCGCCATCACGAGACGATTCCGGTTGACGGCCCGCGCTGCGGTGAGCCCCATTGAGGTGTACGCCCAGGAGATCGAAGCGCCAGCGAGAAGCGGAAGGTGGAACGTCAAGCTTCGGTACCCGGTGCCGTAGATCGAAGCGATCGTGCCAGCTGCCAACCACGCCGCGACCGCGCCAAAGCACGTTGCCAGGAGCGCGAGCCGAAGACCGCTGTTGATCTTATTGACCAACTCGCTTCCTGGCATGAATTGGTTCGCTACCCCAGGGTCGGAGTCAGGACCAGCGACCGCGCCGCTGTCCCCCTGCTTCCCCAGCTCGCTCAGCGCAACCTGACTGATGGTGTGCGGCACCAGAAACGCCATAGCGCCGAAGCTCCACGCGATAAAGAACGCCGCGAACTCGCGGCTCTCGGTAGCGAACGCGACAATCACGGGTATGCCGAACAGCGGAGCCTGGGTCGCAAGGAGGCCGAACCAGTTCACCAGGGAGAAGTTGGCGATCTCGCGCGACTGTTGAATGTGCCCGGGTCGGAGCTTCGGGCTCTTGTCAACGGTGAGCCGAAGGGCGATTGTGCCGAGGTAGCCGGTGAGAGCCACCGGCCCAACCGCTATCGCGAACACCAGC
>CAZGVQ010000508.1:0-3212 GCA_964529355.1 uncultured Acidimicrobiales bacterium | reverse complement strand
GAGTTTCAGCAGCAGCTCTCGGCCCCGTTCGTCGCCGAGGTGCAGCGTGAGCCCCTCCTTGTTGACGTTTGGTGACAGGAAAAACGGCGCGCGCTCCCACCAATCGCCCATCGCCATGAACGCGCCGCCGGTGCTGCGGGCGCCATCCATTCGTTGCGGAGACTCGACATGGATGACGGTTGCGCCGAGCGCGGCCAGGATGCCGGTACCCGAAGGTCCCGCCCACCAGGTGGTGCAGTCGACCACGGTAAGGCCGGCGAGCGGAAGGCCCGCTTCCCCCGTCTGCGGCTCGGCCTTTGGCGACGGTGCACGGGCGGTATCCGCGAAGTGGTCTTGGCCAACCTCGGGAGCTGGGAGGAGCGGCTCATAGGGCTCTTCACCGATCCGCCACGCGGGAACGGGCACCTGAAACGTACCGGTGGGATCGGGCCGATACAGACCACGAGCCTTCACCTGCGGATGGGTCAGCAGTGATTCGCCGTTGCCCACCTCGGCCACCGGAATGCGCAACTCGGCGGCCAGTGCAACGATCTCGCTCGTCGTGTGCTGCGTGGTCCAGGCGTGAACGATCGCGTTCCATTCATCGACCCGCGCGAGACGGGTAGACAGCGAGCTCCAGTCGGGAAGGTCGTCGTCTTCGACGAGCAGGTCGGGTCGTTCGATCAGCAGGCAGAAGGATTGGAACTGCTCGTTGGTGTTGGTGTTGAAACCCACCCAACCGTCCAAGGTCGGCTCGATGGAGGGAAGCTCGGTGGTCCGGGCTGGGCGATTCGGGTCGATCGGTGGACGGCCGGCCATCGACCAGAAGAGGTCCATGAACACGGTGCCCGAAAGGTTGGCCACCTCGACGAGCGAAATGTCGATGAGGTCACCCGTTCCGAAATCTCGCAGCCGCGGCCAAAGCCCCAGCGCCAGCGTGGCTCCGTACGCCCCGGCCACCCAGTCGATGACCCGGCCGCCCATCTGAAACGGGGGACGATCGGGTGTTCCGCGGCCTGCAATCGCGCCGGCGGCCGCCTGGGCGATGAATTCGTTGCCGGGCCGTCCGACAGCATCGCTACGAACCCCGAACGGCGAAATCGAAACCACCAGCTGATCAGGGCAGCGCTGGCGGCGCGCCATCGCATCGCCGGCGGGCCCCCACGGATTGGCGTCGTCGACGATCACCACGTCGGCACCATCGAGTCGCGTATCGAGGTCGGCTTCCGAGCCGGGCTGGACCACTACCGAACCATGGCCGTGGTGAAGGTGGCCAAAGAGTGCGCCGGTGCTATCGGGCAATGAGATGCCGTCGTCAGGACGGCCAGGATTGGGATGGCTCCACGATCGCAGCGGATGACCGTCGGTTGGCTCCAGCAAGGTCACGGACGCGCCAGCGTCACCCAACAACTTCGCCGCATACGCGCCGGCGAGTCCGGTGGACATATCGAACACGCCGAGACTCGTCAGATCACGCCCCATCCCGGTCACCATACCGAGCAAGCCAGACCGTCGCGTTTCCACACTCTGGGTCGCGCTCTCGGTAGTCGAGGACGGTGAAGCCAACCCGCGCGAGCAGTTGGGCGTACTCGTCGGGGTCGAGGCTGTGATGGGCCAACGCCTCGCCGCCAAACTCACCCGGCGCCGAGCCAGCGGAGGGTCCGGCGGTGAAGAGCAGCGGAGCACCAGCCTCCGCATGGGCAGCAAGGCGCGGAAACACTTCCCGCTGCTCCGGCCCGGTGAGATGAAACAGGCTGTGCCACATGTTGATGCCGCCAAAGGTGCGGCCCAGGTCGAACGACGACAAATCGGCCACGTGCCACGAACCGTCGGGCAGATTCTTCCGAGCTTCTTCGATGAGCGTGGGTGCCCGGTCGACGCCCCAAAGGTCGAAGCCATCCTCGAGGAACTTTGCCGCGATTGGCTGCCCATGGCCGCAACCCAGATCGAGAACTGCAGCTCCTAGCTCGAGGTGGTGCACAAAGCGATCGAGCCAGGCTTGTTCCATCGTTACGCCGGGTTGGCGGCGTTGCGTCCAAAGCTCCGCGTGTCGCTCGTAGAGTTTCCAGACCGGCTCTGGCTCGTCCATCGTGATGACTACCTGGCGCAGCCGACACAGGTTGGGGTGGCCGGGAGTGCATCGAGCCGGGCCGGGGCCACTGCCTCACCGCAGCCGGTGCAGATGCCGTAGCTCCCGTCGTACACGCGTTGCTGTGCGGCGGCGATGTCGGCGAGCGCGGTTCGTGTCTCCTCGAGAAGCGCGGCGACCTGTTGGCGCTCCCACGCGATGGTGTGACCTTCCGGATCGTGCTCGTCGTCGGTCGCGACGTCGCGAGCGGCCTCGACGATGCCGTCGAAGTCGCCCTCGAGACTCTCGGCTCGCCGAAGGGTCGCCACCTTCAGTTCGGCGAGTCGAGAGCCTGGATCGGCCGCGGACCCATCGGACATTGCGTCAGTCCGCAGCGGTGGCCTCGATCTCAAACATCAGACCCGGAATCGCCAGCTGCGTGATACCCAGCAGGGTCATCGGCGGGGTCGCGCCGGCCGCACCGAAGCGGGCGGCGAGCACGTCGAAGTTCTTCATGGTCTCGTCGACATCGGTGGTGAAAACACCGAGCTTGATGATGTTGGTGAGGCCCATGTCGGCGCCGCTGAGCACCGCCTCGAGATTGTCGAGGGCCAGGCCCATCTGGGCCCGCATGTCATCGGGGTGCTGTGGGCTTCCCTCAGCGTCGACCGACGTTTGCCCCGCACACACGAGTTGTCGGTTCACGCCTTCGAGAATCTCCGCTTGGTTGTAGCCAAAGTTCAGCGACCATGGCCACGGGTTCACAGGTGTTCGGTTCATAGCTCTTGTAGCTCCTTCTCTATCTCTTGGTCAGTCTCTTGGTCAGTGAGGTGCACCATAAGAAGCGCCGACGACAACCCCCTGTCGGTGTTTCGACGTGTTATCCGTCACCGAGCATGGATCGTCCGCTGACCACAGGGAAATACGCGTCGATGTCGAGACCCCGATCGGGAGCGATCTCGTCGTGGATCACCGCACAACGTATGCGGTCGATCCGAAACGCCCGCGGCGCGTCCCGAAGCCGGCACCAGCCCCAGAGATACCAGCGGGGGGCATCTCCCACCACCGCCAACGGCTCGACTGTGCGGTCTGACGCTGCGCCGTCGCGATCGACATAGGTGAACGTGACCACCCTGCCCTCAAGAATCGCCTGCTCGACCTCGCG
>CAZGVQ010000507.1:0-3213 GCA_964529355.1 uncultured Acidimicrobiales bacterium | reverse complement strand
ATCTGCGATTGTTGCTCCTGAGGCTCGTTGGCGAGGGCGAAGCTGATCAGCCCGATATCGATGGCCGCATGATTCGCCGAGACGGCGGTTTCCGCGAGTTCGGTCGCGAGGAACCCCGCTCCCCCATCGACCCAGGCGACGTCGGCGCGCCGACCTGCAGCAACCTCGTCGAGGGCCGGCGCGAGTGCATCGGATACCAGCTCGGCGATCGCGCGATGCGCGAACACCTGCGATACATCGATCGTCGCGGCAATCGATTCGAGATCGCCAACACCGATATCGACAGCCCGCCCGGTCGATGCACCGAAAGAACTCTGCTGACCGAGCATCGCCAAAACGTCATCGGAAGCAACGACCACCTCGTCGGCGGTGAGGCGCGACAGCACCGCCTCTCCCAGCTGGGCCCAGATGTCACCGGGAGAATCGGCTACTCCTTCATCGATCCGAAGGATGAGTGCCGGTCCTGGATCGGTTGGAAGAGCCTCGAACGGGAAGCTGAGGGGATCGAGCACGACCACCACATCGGCATCGCCAAGCTGTCGGCGAAGATCAACCGGAAGCGGTGACGGCGTGTTCGCGTCGCCGAACACGAGGATCACGGGAGTTCGACACCGGCGCTCCGAAGCGCCTCGGTGAGCGCGTCGATCCGTCGTTGCTTGCGCTTTTGCGCCATCTCACTCTGATGTTGCAGCTCAACAAGCTCGGCCCGCAGCACCCGAACTTCGACCCGAAGGGCTTCGACTACCGCGTCATCTGGGCCCGTCATAGGTGCGCCGCCACGGCGTCACGGAATACACCTTCGTCAGCGGGCGAGTCCGGCGAGATGACCTGCGCAGCCGGCATCAGGTGCTGCCAGATAGGCGCAAACAACGCCAGATCATCGCTGGCCACTGCCCACCTGGGCGACCCGGCGCGTTGCCGACTGACGATCTGGGTGAGCCTCGTCCAGACCGAACCCGGGACGATCGGCACCTGGAGCCCGCGCTCATCATCGGTACCCGCGTTGGCCTCA
This sequence comes from uncultured Acidimicrobiales bacterium, assembly GCA_964529355.1. Taxonomy (GTDB): domain Bacteria; phylum Actinomycetota; class Acidimicrobiia; order Acidimicrobiales; family SHLQ01; genus CALLQB01. Next base: position 2,201 of record CAZGVQ010000507.1, on the reverse strand, counting down.
CGGATGCGCAGGTGGATGTTGCTGGGGTCGAACACGGTGACGCCCAGCGGCGCGAGCGCCGCCGCGATGGCATCGCCGCCGGTTCCGCAGAGGAGGAACTCGGTCACGACGGGTGGTTCATCGCGATCAGGGTGCGTGATGTCGAGGGCCGTCATCGCCGAAACCCTAGTTGACTACTGCCCGACGGGAATCTCCAGGTCGCCGCCCTCGGTCTCGGCACCTTCGGGGAGGATGATGATCGCTTGTTCGGGGTCCCAGGTGCCATAGCGGGGATCGAGCTGCACCTCTGCGCCAAGAATCGCGTCACCGATCCGCTCGTTGAACACGGTCTCACGAAGCCCTTCCTCTTCCTGGGCGAAGTCGAGGCCCTGATCGGTGAAACCCTCGTGGGAAATGATGTGGAATCCGAATTGCGACTCGACCGGGCCAATCAGATCGCCGTCGGCGCCAGTCCACACCGCTTCTTCAAACTCGGGGACATAGGTGCCTTGCGGAACACAACCCAGCGAACCACCCTGAGCGCCGCTGCCGGTATCGGTCGAGAATTGTGCCGCGAGGCCGGCGAAATCGGCGCCGCCCTCGATCTGGCTGATGAGGTCGATGGCCTCATCTTCGGAGTCGACAAGTATGTGAGATGCACAAACCTGCTCGCCCTGCTGGGCGTTGACCTCCTCGAGCAGAAGGAGAAGATCCTCGTCCGGGACGGCCTCTCGGGCTGACCAGAACCCGACGAGTCGAGCGTAAAGAGGGGTGTCGACATCGACCTGCGGGAAGTTGGTTGCTGCCCATGTCTCTGCTGCGGCAATGTTTTCGGCGGTGATTTCATCTGCCGACGCATCTTCGACCGCAGCGCTCACAGCGAAGAACTCAAGGCTCTGGGCGATGGTCTCAATCGTCGGTTCGGGTGCGGGGGCCGCGGGGTCGCCGCCCAGGGTGGCGAAGACGCTTGCGAATTCGTTGACGTCGGCCCGAGCCAAAGAGGCTCCCCGGTACTCGATAGCGGCGCCGCCTGCGCCGACGCCGGTGCCACAAGCGGTCGCGACCAGCCCGAGGATCGCAATCCAAACAGCTACGCGGAAGGATGGAAAAAGAGTGCGTTTCACAAGGGCAAGCTTAGGCCGGGCAAGCAGCGTTGCCGTTCGCGGCGACCAGGTTTGGGCTGCCGTTCACTCGGATTCATCAGCATCACCAGAGCTGTCGTCCGGGTCGGGTTCGGGCAGCAGATCTTCGAGAGCCTTGATGATTTGGGTCACGAGGTCACCCTTCTTCTTGAAGGCGAGCGACAACAGCTGTGAATCGGGCTTGTAGACCGACTCGCCGTAGAGGCGATCGATTCGGATTTGTTTGCTGGTAGGCAAAGAGACCGGGGAGATTCGGGCCACGAACGCTGGGCCCCCAAATCCGGGACCCTTCGTGACGGTGATGTCGCGGATGCCATGGGTGTGGGACATGGCACGAAGCTGGGCGGCGTCGAGCAGAGCCTCGGCAGGAGCGGGTAGGGGGCCGTATCGGTCCTGCCACTCGGTACGGATATCGTCGACCTGTTCGGAGGTGGTGACCGACGCGAGGCGGCGGTACGCCTCAAGCCGGTGTTCTTCGCGGCTCACGTATTCGTCGGGCAGGAACGCCGGCAATGGAAGGTCGATGGCGATCTCGACCACCTCTGGTGCGGTCTCCCCTTTGAGTTCGGAAACCGCCTCGGTGACCATCTGGCAATACAGGTCGTAACCTACGGCGGCAATGTGCCCGGACTGCCCGGTACCCAGCATGTTTCCGGCGCCTCGAATCTCGAGGTCGCGCATGGCGATCTTGAAGCCCGAACCCAGGTCGGTGGCCTCCCCGATGGTCTTGAGCCGTTCGTAGGCCTCTTCGGTGAGCACCCGATCGGGCGGCGTAAACAGATACGCATACGCGCGTTGGCCGGAGCGACCGACCCGACCGCGGAGCTGGTGGAGCTGCCCCAGGCCCAGCAGGTCGGCGCGGTCGACCACCAGCGTGTTCACCGACGGCATATCGATGCCTGACTCGATGATGGTGGTGCAGACCAGCACGTCGTACTCGCCCTCCCAGAAGTCGATGACCACCCGCTCGAGGGTGCCCTCGTCCATCTGACCATGGGCGACGGCGATGCGCGCCTCGGGTACCAGCTCCTTGAGCTGGGCGGCGATGTGCTCGATGTCCATCACCCGGTTGTGCACGAA
>CAZGVQ010000506.1:0-3220 GCA_964529355.1 uncultured Acidimicrobiales bacterium | reverse complement strand
TCCTCAGCGCACACCTGCGCCCCGAGCAACCGCGCGACCCACTGTCCAACCGGTATGACATCGGCGTATCGGTCGCGTCGCCGCAAAGTTCGCACTACCACGTCGGTGGCCCACGAGACGCCGCAGCTGTTCGCACGTGGTGGCGGACGCTTCTTTCCACGATGGCTGCCGATCGGCGGATCTTGCTGTTCTCCAACGGCAGCCCTGAGGACGAGGAATTCAAGCGGGAGATCGCCGATGGTCTCACCGGCGGCGGGGTAGCGGTGGCCGACACGCCGCGGACACCCGATGACCTTCTCGAGCTGCTGGCAGCCAGCGACCAACTCATCGCACAGAGACTCCATGCGATCCTGCCCGCGACCGTCGCCGGGGTCGGCACGCTCTCGGTTGACCCCAACCCGAAGGTGAAGGCCGTGATGGCAACCGCGGGCCTTCCCCTGCACGAGGTCTCGACGTCGACGGTGTCTGATGCGAGCGGCATCCGGGGCGTTCTCGACGCGTTGTCGCCCGCTGACTCGCGCCAGATCGACGTTGCCGTCGACCGGTGCCTCGGCGCCGTAAGGACCGCGATCGATCGGCTCGCCGAATGAGCTGTGCTCCGGACTTCCTCTTCATTGGGCCATCGAAGGCCGCGTCCTCGTGGCTCTTCGAGCGGTTGCGCCAACATCCCGACGTGTTTGTCCCCGATGCGAAAGACATCTACTACTTCGATCGCAACTACGACCGTGGTGGGGACTGGTATCGCTCGCACTTCGGTCGACCGGCCGATGGATTCGCCACCCGAGGTGAGGTGTGCCACGACTATCTCTACAGCCCCGAGGCAGCCGACCGGATCGCTACAGACCTCCCGGAAGTCAAGCTCCTGTTCGGTTTCCGCGACCCGGTGGAGCGTTCGATATCGCACCTGCGCCAGAGCATTCGGATGGGCAACGTCACCGGCGACATCCATCGTGCGCTCGCCACGAACCCGAACATCATCGACCACAGTCGATACAGCCGTCACCTGCAACCGTTTCTCGAGCGTTTCCGCCCGGAACGGTTCTTCGTGGTGCCGTTCGACGAGATCAGCGCCGAACCCGCGCCGCTCCTCTGTTCGATCTTCGACTTTCTTGCGGTGTCGCACGACCCTGCCGTGCTCGCCGACGCAGACGAGCGGGTCAACCCTGCGGCGAAGGCGAGATTCCCCGGCGGCGGCGACTTGGCACGCATTGGTGCCAACACGCTCAGGTCACTCGGTCTTGAGACAACGCTCGGCCGACTGAAGCGAAGTCGCCTCCGGACGGCGCTGTTTTCTGAGATCGACCTCACCGACATGGCTGATGTGACCGCGGCGAAGCAATGGCGGTCGGTCATCGCCGAGCAACTGGCGGGGGAGGAGGCCGCAACGCGCGCGTTGTTGGCCGACCACGGCGTTGCCGGTTCGGTAGCCGGCCGATGAAGTCGCAGACCGACGCTTCCAGGTGGACCAGCGGGCTTCCGTCGGGTGCCCGCAAGGTGCTTGGCGTCGGACCATCGGTGGTAACGCGTCTGGGTGGCGCTGTGGCCCAGGTTGCGGTGCAGGTTCTTGCAGCCAACATCGTGGGGCTCTGGGCGGTCGCGGTGTACGGATCGGCGCTGGCGTGGACCCGAGTTGCCGGCAATGCGGTTGCCCAGGGATATCCCACCCAAATACTTCGCGACGCCGCCCGGCTCGAGAACACCACCGGCCTTGGCCTGGCGACGATTGGCCGTCGGATCGGTGGTGGCACGCTCGCCATCGGGGTGCTCGCGTTGCTGGTCTCACCCCTGCTGGTCCAGTCGCTGCCCATCGGATCTGCTCTGGTGATCGCGGGGCTCGTAGCGTCCGCTGGCTCCTACGCGATGCTTCGTTGTCTCAGCGAACGTTCGAAGGCGGCCGGCGCTCCAGCTCGAAGCCTGTACCTAGAATTCGTCGTCCCGCCAGCGGTCACGCTCAACGTGCTCCTGGCCCTTGCGGCCACCGGTGGCACCGCCGCCTCGACCCGGGGCGCAGCCCTGGTCGTGGCATCGATTCCGCTGGGCTATGTGGTCGCCTCTCTTGGATTGTGGGTCCAGTTCAAGCGTCGCTTTGTCGAGGTCGCCGACCACGACCCAACCTTCAACATGCGCTTGGCGGTCATCGGTGTCACCAACCCTTCGATCGGCGCGATTCCGCTGCTCGTCGCGCCGGCGTTCGTCAGCGTCGATCAGGTCGCGTGGCTCACCGTTGGCCTTCGTCTCGTAGCGGTCCCAACCCTGGTGTTCACCGGCCTCGCCGCCTTCTTCGCCCCCCGGTTCAGCGCCGCGGCAGCGGCCGGACAAATCGACCGACTCAAACGCCTTTTCAGCGGCTCGCAGGTGTTGGCGTTCGGGGTCTATCTGCCTGTGGCGGTCGTCCTGCTCGTCGTGCCGGGCCTTGCCCTTTCGGCCTTCGGTATCGATGCCAGGGGCGCGGAGACGCTGCTTCGACTTCTCGTCGTTGCCCAGGGGACCAACGCGATCACCGGACTCACCTCAGAGTTCCTCACCATGGCTGATCAGGAGGTTCGCGAGTTCAACGCCACCTCCGTCGGCGCCGCAGTGGCCATCGTCGGGGTTACCGTCGGAGGCTGGCTGCTGGGCATCAACGGCGTCGCGCTGGGCTTTGCGCTGGCGCTTGCCACCCGTTTCCTCTTGTCGTGGGTGGGTGTGCGTCGAACGCTGCGTTCGGCCTTCGAGCGAGCCGCGATGCGAACCGATCAGGTTTTCGCATGACCGCCACTCGTACGCGACCGTATGCACCGACGATCACAACAATCGGTGGCGCGCCCGATGTAGACAGCGTCTCGGAAGCGGAGACCTCTACGGCCGACCGAGCCCTTGTGGCGACCGTGTTTCTCCTCGGAGCCTGTCATTCTCAGACGCTCGTCCCCATCGCCGCGCCGGCGTCGTTCGTCCTTTTCGTCATCGCGGCTGGGCGTCGCGGCTTCCGCTTTACGCTGCACGCCGCCGTCGGGCTGGTACTTGCGGTGTATCTTCTCGCCCTGGCTGGGCTCAACGGGAACCTCGATGGGGTGCACCCGGTCACCTTTGTGCTCGACTTTGGGCCGGCGCTGTACGCGCTGACCCTGCTCGCACTGCTGTTGTCGGTGAACTGGCGACGGGAAGAGGCCGCCAAGATTCTCTCGGCCGGTCTCGCCGGCGTCGCAGCCGTCACGCTGGTCGGGTTTGTCGCCGACCTGGC
>CAZGVQ010000505.1:0-3228 GCA_964529355.1 uncultured Acidimicrobiales bacterium | reverse complement strand
GCGCTTGCGCCGTAGCGACCAGGAAGACAGCGGAGGCGCTTGCGCCGTAGCGACCGAAGAGAGCGAGCTTGCGAGTGCACGACCATTCAGTATCTTCTCTCTATGGATCGTCTTGAGGGCAAGGTTGCGGTAGTTGTTGGTGGAGCCACTGGTTTCGGGCTTGCGACGTCGAAGTTGTATGCCGCCGAAGGGGCTCACGTTGTCGTGGCCGGGCGGCGCGGGGAGCTGGCCAAGGAGGTGGCGGCTGAGATCGGCGGCACCGGCGTGGCGTGCGACATCACCGACTATGACCAACTCAACCAGGTCACGGCCGACATCATGGCCGCCCACGGCAAGATCGATGTGGGAATCAACTACGCCGGTTTCGAAAACAGCACCCAGATTCGCGACGTGACCCCCGAGAACTGGGAACCAATGGTGCAGGTGCAGTTCACCGGCGCCACCTACTTCATCCGGGCCATGGGCAACGCGATGTCCGAAGGCGACGGCGGGTCGATCATCTCGATCTCTTCGCTTACCGCCCAGAACCCGGCGCGAGGCCATGCCGCATACGCCGGCTCCAAGAAAGCCATCGAGTACGTCACGCAGATCGCAGCGGTTGAATACGGCGCCGACAACGTGCGGGTCAATACCATCGCGGCCCATCTCATCGAGACACCGATGACCGCTCGCATCTTCGAGATGAAACTGCTCATCGAGGCGGTGAAGAGCCAGACACCGATGGGGCGGATGGGACATGTCGACGACATCGCCAACTGTGCGCTGTTCCTGGCCAGCGATGAGTCGGGGTATATCTCGGGCGAAACCATTCGCGTCGATGGCGCAGCCTTTACCCAGAAACTTCCGTCACCGCTCGATCTCGAGTTGCTGGCCAAGGCTCGGCCCGATCTGCTCTAGCAAGATTTCCGGCCAAATTGACCGCTCGGTTAGTTTCTGGCCATGCCGACCTTTTCCGAGGAACTCGCAGCCGCCGACCCGGTGGCGCTCGCACTGACCGATCCGTACCGCACCTATACCTGGGGCGAGGTCGACGAAGTTCTCAACCGGGTCGCGAACCGCCTGCTCAACACCGATCTTGGCGCGAAGAACCGCATCGCCGTGTATGCCGAGAACGCCAACGAGACGGCGCTGGCGCACCTGGGCGGACTCATCGGCGGCGCGTCGACCGTGCCGGTGAACTTCCATCTCGCCGCCGCCGAGGCCGCCTACATTCTGAGCGACTCTGAGGCACGGGTTCTCTTTGCCGGACCTGCCACCATCGACCGAGCGATGGAGGCGGCCGCCGACGCCGGTGTCGCCGAGGTCGTCGTATGGCGCACCGATACCGTTCCCGATGGGGCTGTGTCGTGGCAGGAATGGCTGGCTGGCGGCGAGAACGTGAACCCACCGACCGGGTCGACGAAACCCCGCCCGAACCTGCTGTACACCTCGGGCACTACCGGTCTTCCGAAGGGCACCGAGTTGCCGCCAACCATGTTCGCTGGCGGCGAAACCATCGACGAGCACCTCGAGAACCTGCGGGCAACCAACCGGTTCGCAAAGTTTGGTACCCACCTCATCGTCGGCCCGATGTATCACACCGGCCCGCTGGGCGGAATGCGATTGCTCGTTGCCGGTATCTCGTCGGTCATCCTCACCAAGTTCAACGCCGAGAAAACCCTCCAGGCCATTCAGGAACACCGCACCGAGACTTCGGTGATGGTGCCCACCCACTTCGTTCGCCTGCTGGCGCTCCCTGAAGAAGTTCGCGCCCGGTATGACGTGTCTTCGATGAAACTTGTGGCGCACACCGGTGCCAAGTGTCCGGTGGACGTGAAACGCGAGATGATCGAGTGGTGGGGTCCGGTGTTTACCGACGCCTACGGCGCCAGCGAGGTTGGCACCACCTGTTCGATCACCAGCCAGGAGTGGCTCGAGAACCCCGGGTCGGTGGGTAAGGCCGTGGGCAACTTCACGGCGATGATCCTCGACGACGACGACAACGAGCTTCCGCCCAACACCGAGGGTCGGCTGTTCTTTCATGACTCGACCGGTAGGGGAGTGATCTACCCCAACGACGCTGAGAAGACAGCGGCCGCCCACATCGCACCGGGAACCTTCACCCTGGGCGAGATCGGCTACATGAACGAAGAAGGATACGTGTACATCACCGATCGGTTCAGCGACATGATCGTTTCGGGCGGTGTCAACATCTACCCCGCCGAGGCCGAACATGTGCTGCAGAACCATCCACTCGTCGGTGACGTCGCATGCATCGGCATCCCCAACGCGGAGATGGGCGAAGAACTCAAGGCGTTGGTGGTTCCTGAGGATCCAGCGAACCCGCCCGACCCCGCCGAGCTCATCGGCTTCTGCCGCGACCAGCTCAGTACGTTCAAGTGTCCCCGCACCCTGGACGTTGTCGACACCGTGGGTCGCAACACCATGGGGAAGGTCAACAAGAAGAAGCTTCGGGCTCCGTACTGGGAGGGCGTCGACCAGTAGATCGCTGTTGTTGTAGGCGGTCAGATTCTCCAAAAACTAACTACTCGGTTAGTTTTGTCTCACCAATTCAGGGGCAATGCAAGGGGAACGACCATGGACAGCTGGATCACCGACACCGAAATCAGTACGCGGTTTCCGTACTACACCCGGGCCAACGCTGATGAGGTTGGCCCCGACCCCTTTACCCCGCTTGGATGGAGTCTCGGCTGGATGAAGGGGTGCATCCCCGGAGTGGCTGGCGGATTCGTCGAGTTCGGAGTGCTCGACTGGGACGAGTTTGCGGTCGACCCGCCAGAGGTCTTTGGCAACTGGGGCGGCTACTTCTACAACCAGCTGTCGCTTCCGCGGCTTATGGGTACCCGGATGCCAGGTGCATCTCCCGAGGCAATCGACCAGGCGTACTTCGGTGATCACCCGGGAGTTCCGCCGCTGGTGGTCGACCCGCGCGACGAGAACGAAGCAGCAACCGCCAAGCTCGGTGAGACCATGGGATGGGCCATGAGCACCGACAGCTTCCCCGAACAGGATCGGGTCTCGGAGATGGCCAAGGAGTATGTGGCTTCTCGCCCCGATCTCTCTGCGCTGTCCAACGAAGAGCTTGTGGCTCGCGCCCGAGAGTCCGCCGAGAAGCTGCATGAGGCCTGGATTCCCTACTGCCAGTCGGCGTTGGGAGCGTCGCTTGGCCCCGGTGCCGTCGGCGCAATCTGTGAGGCCATCGATCGGAGCGCTGATGCGGTGAAGGTG
>CAZGVQ010000504.1:0-3248 GCA_964529355.1 uncultured Acidimicrobiales bacterium | reverse complement strand
TCCCTGGGGTGATGACGTGTGAACGGCGCGGCGACGCAGATCGCGGTTGAGATCGCGTGCGAGGCGATGAATGGTGTGGCCTTCGGGCACCTCGGAAACGGCTTAGGAGGCTTTGGAGGTTGTGGAGGCGCTTCTGGTCAGACCATCGACGAAGTCGATGACGTCTTGTGCCGAGCCGGTGACGAGGGGACTCGGCGATATCGCCTCGCGATCGGATTCTTTCACCCCGCCGCCGCCGATGAAGGTCCGCTGGCCGAAGCCGGCCGCGTCGAGCAACTCGAGTGTCGCCGACATCGAGCTGGTTGCATTGCCGGCAACGCTGCAGAGGCCCACCGCCACGAGCCGGTCGGCCTTTCTGGCCGTCTTCACGACGGATTCGCCAGGAGTGTTGGCCCCGAGGTCGATGACATCGAAGCGTTCGAGACGCAGCAGGTCGGCGAGCATGGAGGTTGGGAGCGAGTGGTCATCGCCCGCGATCATGGCCAGGACCACCGAGCCGCGTGACCGACCGCGTTGCACGAACTGGGGACCGAGTCGACCGATGAGTCGAGTCATGATGGCGGTTGCCAAATGTTCATCGGCCACCTCGAGTTCGCCGGCGGCCCATCGCTCGCCGACCTCGGTCATCGCTGGTGTGATGAGCCGTTCGTAGAGGTTGCGAGGGGTCATGCCCGACGCGAGGCACTCCTCGACAATGTTCCATGAGCCGGCCTCATCGCCGGCCACGAGGCGCTTGTGAAGCCGAAGCCAGGCGTTGTCATAGGGGGTGAGGGCCGCGGTCGGCTCTTGTGGATCCTTGCCTTCGATGAAGGCGGTGAGGTCGTCGGTATCGACCTGCCAAAGGGCCCCTTCTTTCGTCGCGTCAAGCCTGCCGGTTCGGACGTAGCGATACGCCGTCATGTAGTGGACGCCCAGGCGGTCGGCCGCTTCCTGGAGCGTGATGACGCTCACGCGCTTTTCCGCGCGATTCGGGCAGCATCGGCAACCGCTCGACGGTTGGGTGACTTCGGCGCGAATCCGGCGGCAGCACGCGATTCTTCATTTTCGCCGCCCCAGAAGCCGCTTTCCCGGTTTTCTCGTGCCCAGGTCCGGCACTGCTCCATCGCCGGGCACTGCAAGCAATAGGAGAGTGCGAGTGCTTCCCGCTTGGTCCGCCGGGTGCGTCGCTCGCCGGGTGGCGCGAAGAACAAATGTGTCTTTCCGACGCAGAGTGCCTCATTGGTCCAGTCGGATCGGGTCGCGTCTGCCGATCCGTGGAGCACGACGGTTGATTCGGCGTCGAGGGTGTCGGCGCTTTCGAGATCGGGCTTGTTTGACAGTAAGTCGGTCATTGAGGGCCTCAAGCGTTGGTTATCGCTGATCGATTACTCCGATCGTAACTCATTTTCTGAGCGATTGCTCAGTTTAGTGCTAAATGAAAATTCAGGATGACGCCCGGTGCCTCACGAGCGAAGCACAACACGTAGTGTGCGGAACGTCCCGCCTATGTTCATTCCCACACATCATCGGCGTTGGGGCGACCGTTTCGTCCCGCTCCACCCCTCCCGCCCATCGCTGCTCTCACCGCTGCAGCGCGCACTGGTTCTCGGTGTGGTCGTCCTCCTGCTCGCCGGACTCCTCACAAGCGGCATCGCTAGCGGGCAACCAAGCACGAGAGAAGGGGTCCCCTCGGTGGAGGAGGCCGATGAGTTGCGGACCCAGGCGATGGCCCGCAACAGCCGAGCCCAAGCAAGTCTCCTCGACCGCGAACTGGCCTTTGAAGCCATCCAGGATTCCTTGGATGATCTCGATCAACGAGAGAGCTCACTACTGACCGCTCTGACTGACGCCCGATCCGACGCAATCGACCTGGCGGTGGCTGCCTACGTGGGCGGCGGCGAAGCCGTCACCGAAGTTGAGCTGTTGCTCGGTCCGGGACTCGCAACCGACATCAGTTGGCGTCGAACCTTGGTCGTGACTCAGGCGAGCAATGTGTCGGCCGCCGCAGAGAACTACAGCGAGCTGGCCTTCGCAGCCGGTACCGAGATTCATCAACTGGCGATCAGCGCACAGCGCGCCGCTGTCTCTCGCGACGCCGGACTGGCAGAAGCAGCCAGCGCGGCCGAGCACCTGGCCGAGGTCGAAGAACTCCACGCCATCGCGGTGGCCTGGAACCGAAGCGATATCGCGGTTGCCGAGGGTCGCTTCGGTGAGGCCCCAGCGGCCAATTGGGAGCGGCTGCGGATGTGTGAGGCCACGGGCAACTACGAAGCGATCTCCAAGAGCGGGATCTACCGGGGCGCGTACCAGTTCGATCGCCAAACGTGGAGAACGGTTGGCGGAGAGGGTGACCCGGCGGCGGCCCCGGCCCTCGAGCAGGACGCTCGAGCCCGCGAACTCTATGCCCGGCGGGGGAAAGCCCCCTGGCCGGTTTGTGGGCGCTTCCTGCCCTAGCTGCCGAACAGGCGCTTCATCCGCTTGCCGCCCTGGTTCGGGTCCCAGTCCTCGGGGACGAGGTGGGGTGCCTTTTTGGTAAGAACCTGCACGACTTCGTCGGCGCTGGGATTCACCATCTTGACGTCTTCGATGACCACGGTCGGGACGGTCTCGTTGCCGTTGGCGATCGAACGCACGGTGGCGGCGTGGTCGGGGTTTTCCCAGATGTTGTGCTTGTTCATGGGAACGCCGAGCTTGGAGAGTTTGCGGTCGAGCCCGGAGCAGAATGGGCAGCCGGGGCGCCAGTAGAACTCGACACCATCGAGTTCGCTGCTGGCCGTGGAGTCGTTGGGGTTGTTACCCATGGAAGATCCTTCTTCTAGTCGTTGTCATATCCAACCCGCCTAGGACCGTGCTGATTCCGTTCTTGGTTCGTCGCCGAACAGCGCACAGATTGTGGTGCGGTCGTCTTTTTCCCACGCTTGTTCATTCGGGAGAAGGAGAATGAACTTGAGCTGTGACCGGCTGTAAAACTCACCGGTGTAGGTCTCGAACATGCTCAGACATTCGGTTGTCGCGAAGTCCTCGATGAGAGCCCGGTCGAAGGTGCCCTCGGGATGGTTGACCGTATGAAAGATCTCGTGGGTGTGAGATTCCGAACAAGGCACGCGCTCGACGGTGCCCTTGAGCTCGGACTGAACCTCGAGGTCGGTCTCGTTGATGCAGGTGCCGGTTGACAGCTCAAAGACGTTGAGCTGGTTCTCGTCATCGCTCGACCGATCGGTGTCGATGTAGGGGATGATCACAAAGTTGACCAGCGCGAGGGCGCCGAG
>CAZGVQ010000503.1:0-3253 GCA_964529355.1 uncultured Acidimicrobiales bacterium | reverse complement strand
GTGTGATCTGGCACAATATCCAACTTTCCCCGTTAGTACCGTAGAAGATACTACTACCTCTTCGGTACTGTGCTCGGAAAGCTCCAGCATCTACGACCCTTAAGGACATTCCGATGCGCACTCCCATCTCGCCCCAGCCCGAGCAAGACGGCACGTACCGTCCGTCGACACTGGCGATGAAGCTCTCCGTGCAGGCAAAGACCGACTACGACAACCACGTGTACAACGACGCCTACCAGGGCGACTTGAAGATTTTGATGATCTGCACCGAGGAGAAGGCCATGACCATGGCCAACGGCAAAAAATTCTCCACCGGCAACCATCCGGTCGAAATGCTGGTTCCGATGCTGCACCTACGCAACGCCGGCTTCGACATCGACATCGCCACGCCAACCGGTGCTCCGGTGCAGATCGAGATGTGGGCCATGCCACAAGAAGACGAGGCCGTGTTGGGCATTTACGCCGACTTCAAGCATCAATTCGAAAACCCACGGACATTGACCGACTTCGTCGAGACGTCGATGAACGACACGTCGCCCTACTGCGCAATTTTCCTTCCTGGCGGCCACGGCGCCATGTTGGGCCTGCCCGAAAACGTCGACGTCGGCAAGATCCTCAACTGGGCCCACAACCGCGGCCTACACACGCTTGCCCTCTGCCACGGGCCAGGTGCCTTGCTCGCTGCCGACCTCCCAGAAGCAAAAGCTGGGCAGCCGAGCGACAGCTATCTCTACGAGGGCTACGAAATGGTGGTGTTCCCTGATGCGCTCGACAAGCAGACACCACGCATTGGGTACCTGCCGGGTCGTATGCCTTGGTGGCTCGGCGAACGACTCACGGCACTCGGCGTCAACATCCTCAACAAGAAGTCGACCGGCGAAGTCCACATCGATCGCAAGCTCGTGAGTGGTGATGGCCCCCAAGCCGCAAACGCATTCGGTCGCCTCGCCGCCAAGACGCTGCTCAACGAACTCAGCAATTCATAAACGCCCGGTACCCGAACAACAACCACACAGCCACGTAACGAAACCCCTTGACGAAACAGGACACACAAACAATGGACATGTTGGAAATCAACAAGCAGGTCATCGCCGAATTCCGCGAGAACAGCGGAGTTGTCGGCGGGCAGCTCGAAGGATCGCCCGTCGTTCTCATCACCATGACCGGAGCCAAATCCGGACGCGAGCTGTGTTCCCCGCTCGTGTACTCGACCGACGGATCCGACATGGTCATCATCGCGTCGAAGGGCGGCGCTCCCGAGCACCCAAACTGGTACCACAACCTGGTCGCCAACCCTACGGTCACCGTCGAGGTCCGCACCGACAAATACGAGGCCACCGCGGTCCTTACCGAAGGCGACGAACGCACCCGACTGTACGACGCACAAGCTGCCGACCAGCCCCAGTTTCTCCAATACGCCGCCAGCGCCGCGGAGACCGGCCGGGTCATCCCCGTGTTCCGGCTCGTGCGTACCTGACCGAGCTGGCGAGCCAACCGAATCATCCTCAAAAGGCCCGTAGCCCGCTAACCGAGACGCAGCGTTTCGAGCGGTTCGAGGCGGGCCGCCTTCATCGACGGGTAGAGGCCGAACAAAATGCTCACCAGAATGGCGGCCACCGTCGCCAGAACGATCACCTGCTGGTTGAGCACAACCACGAAGCCGTTCAATATCGCAAGGATCCAGACCACCCCGACACCAACAAACGCTCCAACCACTCCCCCGAGCACGCCAACCGCGATCGCTTCGAGAAGGAACTGTCCGGCGATCATGGCTCGGCTATGGCCAAGTGCGCGACGGATCCCGATCTCACCAGAGCGTTGGATAACCGAGATCGACATGACATTGGCAATACCGACTCCACCCACCGTGAGTGCGATGACCCCCATCGCGATCGTGAGCACGGTGAGCGTTGAGTCAACCTGCGATTCGGTCTCGAGCAGGTCCGAAGGTACCTCCACGCCAACATCCTCAGGCCCGCCGAGGTTGATCACTGTCGGGAGCACGTCAGCGGTGAGCTCGGTTGCCCCCGGCGACCGCACATAGAGCCGACTTGGGGCCTCATCCTCGACTCCCCAGTCGGCTACTGCGGTCGACGGCGGAATAAAGACGGTGGTGTTCAACGACGGGACGAGCTCGACCTGGGCCAGGACGCCAACGACTGCATAGTCGAGCCCATCGAGGTTGATGGTCCGGACCTCATTGCTTTGGTACGCGTACTCCGCCGCGAGGTCGACACCGATGACCGCGCTCCGGACACCGTTGGCGTCGTCGAACTGGTTCAGCCAGCGGCCCGACACCACCTCCACATCCACCGCAGCCGGGAGTCGTTCGTCTGCGGCGATGACCGGGACCGGAAACGCTTGGTAGAACTCGCGCGACCCCTCGAAGGGCAAAGTCACGATGCCCGGCAGTTCAATAACGGCCGAAACGTGAGCCACCGTATCGAGTCGATCGACGCGCTCGACGGCTTCGAGGGGAAGCTTGGGATCGTCACCCACTCCACCGATGGAATTTTGCGCCGTCACGACGATGAGGTCGGTACCGAGCTCGGCAAGCTTGGACTTCAGGTTACCTTTGCTGCTTTCACTGAACCCGATGGCAGCAATGATGGCCGACACACCCAAGATCGGGCCAAGCATGATGAGAAGGGTCCGCACCTTTCGAGCGGTCAGTCCGGCAACAGCGACACCGATGAGCTCGCGTGCCCTGGCCAGCCGAGTCACGCCGACCCCATCATGACGCCGACTTCCGATCGTCTCTGACAATTCGACCGTCACGCATACTGATCTTGCGGTCGGTGAGTTCGGCGATCTCGAGGTCGTGGGTGACGAGGACGATTGCCCGATCCGGCGACTTGAGCGAGTCGAAGATCTCCATCACGTTCGCCGCGTTCTCCGTATCCAGAGCGCCAGTGGGTTCGTCAGCGAGAACCATGAGCGGTTCGGTCACTATTGCTCGGGCCAACGCGACCCGCTGCTGCTCACCGCCCGACATCTGGATCGGGCGATGATCATGTCGTTGGCCGAGCCCGACGCGTTCGAGCGCCGTCAGTGCGCGATCACGCCGATCCCGAGCCTTCAAGCCCCGATACAAAAGGGCAGTCTCGACATTTCCGAGGGCTGACAGGTGCGGGATGAGGTGAAACTGCTGGAAGACAAAGCCGATCGAATCGCCGCGAAGCCGAGAGCGTCCGGTGTCATCGAGTTGGGTAGCGTCGACGCCTCCGATACGAATCGCTCCGTGCGTCGGCAG
>CAZGVQ010000502.1:1358-3269 GCA_964529355.1 uncultured Acidimicrobiales bacterium | reverse complement strand
GCTTGGGATGAAAAGGCCGAGGCGATCGAAGACATGAACGTCACGCTCGAAAAGACCGACATCTCGATCGACGAGATTGCCCTGGTCTGGATCCCAACCGAAGGCTGAGTGCCAACGGTCGGTGTCAGTGCCCGTCGATACCTTGGCCTCATGACGAACCGCTTTTCTTCAAACCGGGCCGCCAACCACGTCGACGAACAAGCCCGAGCCACGCTTTCGACAATGCTCTTTGTCGACCTTGTCGACGGGCTTGGCCAAAAGTTTGCCGATGGCTGGTTCCCTCGGGACCTTTCGCAACTACCCGATGTCGAGCGGGTGCGCCGGGCCTTGTTGGTCGACCTCGTGTCGGCTCACCGGGGCAGATGGCACCGAGATGCCTCACCGATTTGGGTTGAACACGCCGAGCACCTCGGGGCTGGTAAGCCTTGGTGGACAAGCGACCCAAGCGATCCCAACTTCTGGTGGGAGTTTCTCGATCATCACTCGATCGACGCTCCCGAAGCGCTCGGTGCTGCCCGCTGGTGGGCTGGCATTTTCTCCGTCGATCGCAAGCTGCACCGGTTCGCTCCTCCCCCATGGCAGACCGACGCCTCCTCGAAAGCCGACCACGAGAACCAGCGCGTCATGGGCAAAGTCCGCGGGCTGTTGGCCAAGGCCGAGTCCACGCCGTATCCCGAAGAGGCCGAGGCGCTAAGCGCCAAGGCCCAGGAGTTGATCTCGCGCCACTCAATCGATGTGGCGCTCCTTGCCGATTCGGTCGAGGTCCCGGGCGGTGCCCGGATCTACCTCGATGCGCCCTACACGAAGCCCAAGTTTCTTCTGCTCTCCGGCATCGCTGCCGCCAACCGCTGTCGAGCGGTCTTCAACGGCGGCACCGACACCGCCACCCTCATCGGATTTTCCACCGACGTCGCCCTCACCGAGGTGCTGTTCACCTCGTTGCTCGTGCAAGGAACTTCCGCGATCCTGGCTGCCGGGCCCCAAACTGGGTGGGATGGCACGTCGTCGACCCGCTCGTGGCGAAACTCCTTCTGGTTCGGGTACGCCGACCGCATCGAGGATCGACTCACCAAAGCGGCCACATCGGCTCAAGACGAAGCGGCAACAACGACTGAGGCATTGCTACCTGTTCTGGCCAGCCGATCCGAGGCCGTCGATGACTCGCTCGCCGAACTGTTTCCCCACCTCAGCTCGATGAGCGTCTCGATCTCGAATGGCGCCGGCCTCGACGCCGGGCGATCCTTTGCCGATCGGGCCGATATTGCCCGCGGATCGCTGAAGAACCAGCGTAGAACGTTGCGATAAATGCCTTTGTAAGGACTGTGTAAGGCCTTTGTAAGAATCTCTGTGGATCCTTGCATGTCCGCGTACATTGCACGTTTACTGACAGAGGACCTCTCCGTCAACAAATGGGACATCATGAAACGCTTTATCGCCACGCTTACCCTTGCAGCATTCTTCTTCCTCGGCTTCGCACCTGCGGTGTCTGCCGATGCGGACTTCAGCGATCGCTGCGATCGCCACGAGCAGATCGAGGAGCGCCTCGAGAACAAGGCCGAGCGGGTCGATGCGAAGGCAGAACGTATTGAGCAACGAATCGCGAACGTCACCGAACGGCTCGCCGACCTCGACCCCGCCGACGAAGACGCTGTGGCCAAGGCCGAACGTCGCCTCAACCGCCTCGAAAACAAGGCCGAAAAGACTCAAGCCAAAGCAGAGCGCATCGCCGCCCGCCTAGAGGCCCTAGCAGCAGCCTGCGCCTAAAGAGGCACAACAGCCGATAACGCGAGCGTGCCGAACGCGGTCAACCAGCCACCGAGGGTGAAAATAGTGACCATTCGTGCCTGGTCACCAAGTCGGTTCTGATCGCGCTTAACCACATCAGCCGTGGCAAACCGCGAAAATTTCGGG
>CAZGVQ010000502.1:0-1258 GCA_964529355.1 uncultured Acidimicrobiales bacterium | reverse complement strand
TAGCGAAGCGCAGAACGAAAGGCGAAGCCTTTCGTGACCAGAATTAATGCGCGCCCTTTTGCAGCAGCACTGCTGGGACGGTGCGCAAGAGGATGAGGATGTCGGTGGCGAGGGTCCAGTTGTCGACGTAGTAGAGGTCGAGCTGGCCATAGTCGCCGTCTTCGGCATCGCTTCGTCCGTTGACCTGCCACATGCCGGTGATACCGGGCTGCACCCGAAGCCGGTTGAGAAGGCTGGGATCCCACTGGTCGCGCTCGGAAGGCAAGGCGGGTCGCGGGCCGACCAGGCTCATCTCGCCCCGGATCACGTTGAAGAGCTGTGGAAGCTCATCGATGGAGGTTTTCCGGAGGAACTTTCCGGCCTTGGTGATTCGAGGATCATCCTTGATCTTGAACAACGGGCCGGTGGCCTCGTTGAGGTGTCGAACATTCTCGAGGAGTTCTTCGGCGTTGGTGACCATGGTGCGGAACTTGAGCACCTTGAAGAGTTGACCGTCGCGGCCAACCCGTTCCTGGGCGAAGAAGATGGGACCTGGGCTGGTGAGGCGAACGGCCAGCGCTGCGGCCGCCATGAGTGGTGAGAACACGACCACGAGGATGGCTGCGGTCACCATGTCGAACGCACGCTTGGCGACAGCCCGCCAACCGTGGCGTTGTACCGGCTCGATGTAGACCATCGGCACTCGACCCAGGGGCCGGATGGTCAGGCGGTCCGATGCGATGTCACACAAGGTTGAGGAGAGCTCGACGTGCACGCCGTTCTCGGTCAGGGTCCGGATGAGCCGATTGGAGGTACCGATATCCATGGCGGTGGCGGAGATAATCACGCCTCCGCAATCGGCTTCTTCGACCGCAGCGAGGGTTTCGCCGACGTTGCGCAGCAACTCGGTGTCGGTGACTTCTCGCCCTTCGATCATCGCCAGCTTGTCTTCGACGAATCCAACGACCTCGTATCCGAGGCCTTTGTCGCGGTCGAGCATGTCCTTGACCAGCCAACCTTCGGAGTTCTTTCCAACGATGAGCACCCGACGGAGCAGCTTGCCGTTACTGCGGGCCCGCTTGAACACCAGGCGAGCAATGATGCGTTCGATTCCGACGACGACGAGCAGGCTGGGGATGGCGATGGCGTACCAGGTACGACCGATCTCAACATCGAAAGCGATACTTGCGATACCGATGGCCACCACGGCCAGAAAGACCGCCTTGATGCAGCGCCAGCCCTCGTCGATGCCGCGTGTGATGAACCGAGCCTTATAGAG
>CAZGVQ010000501.1:0-3269 GCA_964529355.1 uncultured Acidimicrobiales bacterium | reverse complement strand
AGGCCATGCGTTCGCCGCCGACGCCAGCGATGCCGATGCGGCGCGCAAAGCGGTCGACGATGCGGCCGAGGCCATGGGAGGCCTCGACCTCGTGCTGTACGCGGCAGGCTATGGCGTGCTCCAGAGACTTGTGGATTGCGAGCCGGAGACCTGGTCGTCGGTCTACGCGGTCAACGTGATTGGCGCCAACCTCATAGCCGGCGCTGCCGTGCCGCATCTGGGCCGCGATGGAGTGGTGGCGTTTCTTTCGTCGCGTACGCGCGAAGACGCAAACGCAATGTTCGCTTCCTACTCGGCGAGCAAAGCTGCGCTTGATCAGTGCATTCGCGTGTGGCGGATCGAGCACCCCGACCGTCGCTTCATCCGGGTGGTCATGGGCAACTGTCAGCCCACCGAGTTCGCGAATCAGATGAACATGGACCTGCTGGGCGACGCGCTGGGGGCGTGGGAGAAGCAGGCCATCCCGGGTGGATTCATGCACGTCGACGATGTCGGTGAAGCGTTGGTGCGGTCGCTCGCGGTTTCACTGGACCACCCCGACATCGACATGTCCGAACTGAAGCTCGACGCACGGACTGACTAGGGGCCTTAGGTTTGGGTGATGGATTTCGATCTCTCGCAAACCGATTCGCTCCTTTCCACCACCCGCGCGGTTCGGAAACGTCTCGACTTCGACCGCGATGTTGCCGACGATGTCCTCCTCGAGTGTCTTCAATTGGCTACCCAGGCCCCGACCGGTTCGAATCAGCAGGGCTGGCGGTGGATGGTGGTGCGCGACCAGGAGAAGAAGTTGGCTCTCGCCGACATGTACCAGCGCGGCGGAGGCGACTACCTGGCGGCCGCATCCAAGAACGCTGACCCCGAAACCCAGACCGGTCGGGTTATCGACTCGGCCAACTACCTGGCCCAGAATCTTGCGAAGGCCCCGGTCCTCGTGATTCCGATGATCATCGGGCGCCTTGAAGATGCATCGACGGTCACCGCCGCCGGACTATTCGGCTCGATCGTCCCGGCGATCTGGAGCTTTCAGCTAGCGCTCCGAAGTCGGGGACTCGGCAGCTGCTACACCACCATGCACCTGATGGTGGAAGACGAAGCCGCCGAACTCCTGGGAATCCCCGACCATATGACCCAGGCAGCACTCCTGCCCGTGGCCTACACCAAGGGCACCGATTTCAAGGCGGTCACCCGACCACCAGTCGAGACCATCACCTACCTCGACACCTACAAGAATCCGATCCGGTAACAATGTCGAAGGTCAAACCATGAATAGCAGCCTCACGATAGAACCCATCGGCGCAGCGCTTGGCGCCGAGGTGAGCGGCATCGATCTCGCCAATCTGTCGGCCGACCAGGCCACCGAACTACGCGACGCTCTGCTCGAGCACCAGGTGGTCGGTCTTCGCGATCAACACCTCGACGACGCCGGGCACGTGGCCCTGGCCGAGGCCCTCGGTGTGCCGTGGGTACACCCGATGGACCGCCTGATGGGAGAATCTGAGGCCCGGCCCAGCGAGCTCCGGGTGAAAAGCGACCACCAGCTGCAGACCGACACCTGGCACATCGATGTCCCTTACTCGCCGCAACCGCCAGCGTTCGGCATTCTTCGCGCGGTCGACGTTCCGCGCGTGGGCGGCGACACGATGTGGGCCAAT
Organism: uncultured Acidimicrobiales bacterium; assembly: GCA_964529355.1. Lineage (GTDB taxonomy): Bacteria > Actinomycetota > Acidimicrobiia > Acidimicrobiales > SHLQ01 > CALLQB01. The sequence goes on along the minus strand of CAZGVQ010000501.1, from coordinate 1,614 downwards.
CTCAACCTCGCTCATGACGAACTGCCCGAAGCGCTGCGTGCTCGAATCGCTGGTCGGTACACGCTGCACGACGTTCCCGATGTTCTGCTCAATCTGAAAGCACAGCTCTTCCCCGATGGCGATCACGACATCTGGCGGAAGGTACTCACCGGCGTTCGCCAGCCCATGATTCGCGAACACCCCGAGACGGGCCGCCATGCGATCTTCGCGCTGGGCACCATCCCGGTCGAGGGCCTCAATGAATCCGAGAGTGAGGCGCTGATGAACGAGCTCACCGACCACGCCACCAACCTCAACTTCACGTGTCGGTGGCGATGGCGTAACGGCGATGTGGTCATCTGGGATGAACGATGTACCGCTCACTACGCGGTACGCGATCCATGGGAGGGCGAGCGAGTATTGCGCCGACTTCTCGTCGAGGGCGACGAACCCGTCGCAGCGAAGTGAAGCTCAGCCTCCCCAGTTCGTTACGTCGACGCCGAGGGTCTTCACGTAATCGATAACCGCTGCCGGATCCATCTGTTCGCTCGGCCGGTCGCGCGTCCACATGCGTTCGCCGACAGCGTTCGAGACGAACGTGAGGGCCTGGTCGAGGGTGTAGACGACGCCTCTACGGCAGACTTCGCGTTCGAACCGTTCGGCGTGATCGGTGTCGATGACGAAGTTCATCGAGTCGCACTGGATCATCAGGTCGTTGTTGTACCAGTCGTACGGCGACGTACTCACGTGCAGCAGAAGCGAATCGGGCGCTTCGATGATCTTGCCGTCGACCGCAGTGAACGAGATCGGTTCCATACAGCACATGCAGTAGCTCTCGAGGCGGCACTCCCGGCCCTTGAACGGGGGCATGTTCGAGAACGCGACCGCCTCCATCGAGCAGCCGCAATAGCTGTGGAACTCGCCGTCGACGAACGCCTTCACCTGCGTGGGGAATGCGGCGAATGGCTGGAAACGCAGCACGGGGCAGTTGAGTGAGTCCGGGTCGATCGTGCACACGATGCCGAGCGCCAGCTCCTTGTACAGCTGGATGATGTCGCGGCGCTCCAGATGAAGGGCTTCGTGCACGTCGGCGAGGTTGGGGCCGCGACCGTTTTCGCACCAGTACTCGTAGTTGAACTCGCGCAAAGCAAGAGCGCCTTCGCTGAACGCAAAGTGAGGAACGTAGTGCGGCATAGAGGAGGCCTCGGTAGACGGAACTAGCGCGATGCTACGGTTGCTGCGATGAGTCGTCCACGGTCGCTGATCTTCTGATGCCCGTTGCCCTCGTAACCGGAGCCAGCCGCGGAATCGGCGCAGGTATCGCTCGGCGCCTGGCAGCAGAAGGCTGCGCAGTGGCATGCGTCGCCCGCACGATGAACGAAGGCGACTCTCATCTCGATGGCTCCTTGGCGGCCACCGCCGAGCGGGTCAGGGCTGCCGGTGTGCCGGCGCACGCCATCGCTGCCGACCTGTCGAGCCCCGCCTTCGATGCCGCCGCCGTGATCGGCGAAGCCGAAGCCGAACTCGGCCCCATCGACTATCTCGTCAACAACGCCGCTGCCGCGTTCTACCCGAGCTACCTCGAGATGCCGGCCAAGCGCATGGAGATCTCATTTCGGGTGAACGTCGCGGCCC
>CAZGVQ010000500.1:0-3273 GCA_964529355.1 uncultured Acidimicrobiales bacterium | reverse complement strand
CGACGTGCACGGTGGCAGCGATCAGGCATCGATGCAGGCCAACAACACCTCGGGTTTTAACTGCCGTGAGGTGGCCTACAGCCCGGGCGTGTGGTCGAACCACGCATTCGGAACGGCCATCGACATCAACCCTCGCGTGAACCCGTTCGTACGGGGAGACTTCGTCGATCCGGAGTCAGGACGAGAGTTCGTAGACCGGACCGCCGGAGACCCGGGCCTGATTCGAGACGGCGACGTCGTGGTGGAAGCTTTCGCCAAGATCGGCTGGGGCTGGGGAGGCCACTGGACCTCATCCAAGGACTATCAACACTTCTCAGCCGACGGAAACTGAGTGGGATCGCGTCGTCAAGTGGCGAAAACCTGTAGGCCGGAAGGCGCCAGCCTGGAGGCCGAGCGGGTCGGCCTGCTGGCCGGGGAACGCTGAGTCAAGGAACGCCGAGTCAAGGAACGCCGAGTTATTGAATCCGCAGTGACCATTGGAGGAGTTGGCCGACGATGGTTTCGTAGAAACCAAAGCCGATGACTACCGCCATGGTGAGGCCGATGCCGAGGCCCACTTTGTGGAAGGCCTCGTGGTCGAGGATCGACAGAAACTTGGGCACTGCGATCGGTAGCGCGGCGAGCACGATGAGCAGCGCACACACGCCGGCGACGTAGATGCCATAGGAGGGGGCCGATGTCCAGATCGCGTCGCCGGAGCTGTTGAGCAGCCGACCGAGGTGGGTGCCGACACACGGGATCCACAACCACGCAGAGACAGCGCCAATGAGGCCACCGCCACCGATGGCCGAGGTCCGCCCGGGCGCCCGGTACATGGCGAGCGCGACGATGCCGATACCGATGCCGGCGGCGACGGCGATGATGCCGTCGGGCTGGTCGAAGAACCAGCCAACCGAGCGGAGCCAGAACACCACGCCGGCGGCGAGAATGTAGAACGCGACAGCGAGGGGGCCGTTCCGGCGGCCGCCGACCAGCGGCACGAAGCCTGGAACGAGTAGTGCCAGCGTGCAAGGGAGCCGGACGGCCCAGAGGGCTTCGGCGAACAGGTCCACCATGGGTGGTTCTAGGCGCCGTTCTCGAGGAGGTAGCGGACCGTGGCGCCTAGCTCGTCGTATGCGCCCTCACCGATGTGGTCGTAGCGGATGTCGCCGTTCTGGTCGATGACGTAGGTGCGGGGCCAGAAGCGGCGTTCGGTCTGCCAGGCCCGGAACGAGGTCTTCTCGGTGTCGAGCGCTATTGGCCAGTTGACCCGCTGGTCGATGGCGGCCTGCTGAATCGCGTCGACATCCTTCTCGAAGTCGAACTCGGGGGAGTGGACCCCGACGATTTCGAGGCCATCGTCCTGAAGCTCGTCGTACAGGGCACGGAGATGCGGCTTCACGTTGCGGCAGTTGAAGCAGCCGAAGGTCCAGAATTCGAGGATGTAGACCTGTCCGTCGAGGTCATCGAGGCTGTCGATATCGCTCTGAAGCCATCCGTCGATTCCGGTGAGGCCGGGACGCGGGCGCAGGATCGGAGGCGCCGCAATCGTTTCGATCTCTTCAGCGGGTGCTTCGCTGACGTCGGGGAATGAGGCCGCGTCGCCGTCGGCGGGCTCAGCGCTGGTGTCGGCCGCATCGGAGGACCCCGCCGAACCGGTGGTGACCGCGGCTTCGTCAGACGAGCCAAGACCGGTCACTACCGCTACGGCGACGAAGATCGCGAGCAGACCTAAGACGACAAGGGCGGTGATACGAGAGAGAGCCATGTAAGGAGAAACGCACTAGAGCGTCAAGAAGTTCCCAGAAATTCTAGAGGGCGGGCAATACGTCGGTGGCCTGCTGACGAAGCCAATGATCGGCAAGGGTCAGTAGCGCCATTGCTTCTACCATCGGCACGGCCCGAGGCAGAACACATGGGTCATGTCGCCCTTTCGCAGCCAGGCGCACCGCTTCACCCTCGGTGGTAACGGTGTCTTGTTCTGAGCTGATGGTTCCGGTGGGCTTGAACGCTACGCGAAACACGATGTTGGCACCGTTGGAGATGCCGCCCTGCACGCCGCCTGAGTTGTTGGTACGGGTGCGGATTCCCTGATCGTCGCCGGGAACACCCGGAATGAAGGGATCGTTGTGGGTGAGGCCGGTCATGGTGGTTGCGGCGAATCCGCTGCCGATCTCAAAGCCCTTCGATGCGGGCAACGAAAGAGCGCCTTTGGCCAGGTCGGCGTCGAGCCGGTCGAACACCGGCTCGCCCAACCCGGTAGGGACGTTGCGGGCTACGCAGGTCACCACGCCGCCCAGAGAATCGCCGTCGCGGCGGGCGGCTTCGATAGCCGTCGTCATCGCCTCCGCAGCCGTGGGGTCAGGGCATCGCGTGGGGCTTGACTCGACATCATCGAGGGTGACGGTGCCCGGATCGACCGAACTGCTGATCTCGTGGACCGAACTCACCCAGGCGAGAACCTCGAGCCCCGAGACGGTTGCCAGCAGCTTGCGGGCGATGGCTGCTGCCGCAACCCGGCCGATGGTCTCACGGGCGCTTGAGCGTCCGCCGCCTTCGTGATTGCGGAAGCCGTACTTCTCGTCGTAGGTGAAGTCGGCATGCGACGGCCGGTACACATCCTTGAGGTGGTCATAGGCCGCCGGTCTCGCATCGCCGTTGCGGACCAGAAGTCCAATGGGCGTGCCCGTGGTGTAACCGTCGTAGATTCCCGACAGAATCTCGACCTGGTCGGCTTCGTTGCGCTGGGTAACCAGGCGGCTTTGACCAGGACGTCGGCGGTCCAGATCGTGTTGAATCTCCGTCACATCGATGGCGAGCCGCGGCGGACAGCCGTCGATGATGGCACCGACCCCTCCACCATGGGACTCGCCGTAGGTTGAGACACGAAAAAGCGTGCCGAATGCGCTTGACATCACCCCTGAGGATAGGGGCTTTCGCCTCAAACCAACGATGCGGTTTCGGCAGCTATGAATCGAGTAGCGGAAGCAGCGCCTCAGCCATGCGGAGCTCGAGCGGCGTGGTGATGTGGATGTTGGTGTCTTCGCCAGCGACAAAAACCACCTGTCCGCCAGCCTCTTCGATGAGCTGGAGCTCCTCGGGGACGTCGGCGCCGGTGTCGAGAGCGGTTGCCAGCGGCGTATGCCTGAACGCACTCGGCGCCTGGGCCACAGCCAGATCGGACTTTTGGATGGTTTCGAGAATCCGGTTGCCGTCCCGCCGCTTGATGGCATCGGGGAGATGGCCGAGGGGTGTTGCCGCATCGGCCCCGGCATGCACCGCGACGATTACCCG
>CAZGVQ010000499.1:0-3274 GCA_964529355.1 uncultured Acidimicrobiales bacterium | reverse complement strand
CGCCCGGTGTTCGCATCGAGGCAGGAGCCATCGTCGAGGATTCGATTCTGTTGGATGATGTCCACATCGGCGCAGGCTCGGTCGTGCGGAAGTCCATCATCGACAAGAACGTCCACATTCCGTCGGGTGTGCACATCGGCGAAGACCTCGACGCTGACGCCAAGACCTTCACGGTCAGCAACAACGGTGTGGTCGCGGTCGCCAAAGGTACCGAGATCTGATCAGCTGGTTCGCTGGCTGGTCTCGAGATGGTCGGCCAGCAGCTGATGCTGCGCGTCGGTAGCTGGTTCGAACGTAACGCTGCGTCGCCCGAGCTTCCATGTCTCGGTCCGTAGCTGGTGTACCTCATAGCCGGCGTGATACACCCCGACTATGGCGCCGCGGTTGGCTTCCTCGGTGTAGCAGATGCCGTAGCGGACACCCGAGGCAGCCTGAGCCGCTTCGGACGTTAGGTGGAACCCCTCACCGAACACCCCGAGTTTCCGGAACGTCGGTGGGATCCACGCGCCTTCGCCCAACATCGTGTCGGGGCCGTAGTTCTGAAACAGCGGACCCCAATAGTCGGCGATCTGTTGGGCCTGGGAGTTGTGCACAAAGAAGGAGAGAAAGACCGGCGTGTCCTCCGGATCCAGCGCCACGTAGGCGTTGCGGAAGCCTGCATCCCAGATCGCACGGCGCCGGTCGAGGAACTGGCGGTCTCGTTCGACCAGTCCGCTTGAGTCGAAGACCCGTTCCGCAATGTCGTCGTCGACCTTGGCGGCGCGAAGGTCGATCTTTGCCTTCGGGGGGCGAGTCGGCTGCATCGAGAAGTCGCGACGAAGCCCGATCGACTGAACGGTCGAGTCGGCCCACTTGGCCATGTCGCTCTTGACGATGTCGATTTCGCCGGCGCGAAGTTGGTTTCCGATGACCTTTAACCTGGTCATGGTTCGAGACATGCTGCTCCTCCTAGCCCCGAGAGGATATCGAGGTTTGCAGCGCTACTTGATGTCGGGTGTCTCGACGGTGACTTAGCCGATGTCGGGTACGGGCACCCGTTGGCTTGCCGATCGAGGGTCGCTCGTGGGCTGGTCGGCTGCCAACAGTTCGGCGTAGAGCGCCTCGTAGGCCTTCGCTGGTTGAGCCCAGCTCCAGTCGGTGGTCATGCCTCGGCTGATGATCCCGGCTCGGCGGCTGGTGTCCTGCCAGGCCCGTGCTGCCCGGTAGAGGGCATCGACCAGACCCGCCGTGTCGACCGATGCCGAGACGAATCCGGTGCCGGTGTCCGGGTGGGCATCGGCGTCGATGACCGTGTCGTGGAGGCCACCAACATCGGTGACCACCGGGATCGTTCCGTAGGACATCGCCTGCATCTGGGCCAGGCCGCATGGCTCGAAGCGGCTTGGCATGAGAAGCAGGTCCGAGCCGGCGAAGATGCGGTGCGCCAGCTCGATGTCGTATCCGTTCCTGAAGGCGATGCGGTCGCTGAATTCTTCGGCGAGATCCTCGAGAAGGTCCGCGAGGTGAGCGTCGCCCGAACCGAGCACCACCAGTCGTGCCGGCACGTTGCGAAGAAAGCGGGCGGCATCGACCGCAAGGTCGACGCCCTTCTGGTCGACCAGGCGGGTAACCATGCCGATCACGGGTTCGGACGAGTCATCAGCCTGAAGATCGAATTCGGCGAGCAGCTCGTCTCGGTTCACCGCTTTGCCTGCGAGGTCCGTGGCCGAGAAGTGGGTGCTGAGGAATTCGTCAGTTGACGGATTCCATTCGCTGGTATCGATGCCGTTGACGATGCCGACGAGTCGGTCGCCAAGGTTCCCGAGGTGCTCGTGGAGTCCCATCCCCTCGGCTTCGGTGATGATCTCTCCGGCATAGTTGGGGCTTACGGTCACCACCCGGTCGGCCAGTCGGATACCGCCCAACAAGGGGTTGGTGCCGCCATACCACGCGAAGTAGTGCGGTCGGGTGAGAAGTTCGTCCATCCAGCCGGGGTTGGTGATGCCCTGGTAACCGAGGGTGTGAATGGTCAGCAGACTGGGTGGTGCCTCCACCAGGAAGCCGAGTGCCGCTGCGGTGTGCCAGTCATTGAGATGCACAACGTCGGGCATCTCCCGGTTGATGAGTGCGGCGACGGCGGCCGAAAACCCGAAGAACCGCAGATCGTTGTCGGGGAACGCGATGCCAGCTTCGTCGGTGTAGGGATGGGGCTTCTCGATCCAGGGGACGTCGACCAAGGTGATCTCGCCGATGCCATCGATGCGGCCTGTGCGGGCCGTGCCGGGCCGAGCCCACTCGGGGAGGAGGAGCTTGGTGGTGGTCTCGTTTTCGAGCTCGAGTCGCTGGTAGTCGGGCACTACCACCGTCACGTCATGGCCGTCGGCGCGCAGCTGTTTGACCAGACCAGCCGATGCTTCGGCCATGCCGCCCACGCGGGCAATCGGGGCGATCTCGGCTGCGGCGAAAAGGATCTTCACTGGTCGGTTGGGGTGGCGTCGAGGCGTTGGAGCACGGTGATCGTCCAGCCTTCGACATCCCAGTTATCATTCTCCGCGACGAGCAGGTCGCGGGTCTTGGTGGTCGAGGTATCCAGTTGCACCTGCCACATCGATCCGCCAAGGCCTTCGGGCACGGTGAAGGTCACCGAGTCCCAGTGGGCGTTGAACAGCACGAGGAAGCTGTCGTCGCAGATGCGTTCGCCGCGTGGTCCGGTGGCCACCAGCCCTTCGCCATTGAGAAATACCGACATCGACCGGGCAAAGCCCGAGTTCCAGTCTTGAGTGGTCATCGCCTGTCCCGCTGGATTGAACCAGCCGACGTCGGTCAGCTCAGAGCCGTGGGTTGCCGTGCCCTGTAGCCAGTGTCGACGGCGAAACATGGGTCGGTCTTTGCGGAAGCGAATCAGTCGCTTTGTGAACGCGAGGAGTTCCTCGTCGACCGAGTCCCAGTCGAACCACGAGATGGCGTTGTCCTGGGCGTAGGCGTTGTTGTTTCCGCCCTGGGAGCGTCCGAACTCGTCGCCACCGAGCAACATCGGCACACCTTGGCTCAGAAAGAGTGTGGTCAGAAGTGAGCGTTGGCGGATCTTTCGGGTGTTGATGATGGCCAGGTCGTCGGTGGGGCCTTCGGCCCCGGAGTTCCATGACCGGTTGTGCGAGTCGCCGTCGCGGTTCTGCTCGCCGTTGGCCTCGTTGTGCTTGTTGTCGTATGCGACGAGGTCGGCGGTGGTGAAACCATCGTGTGCGGTGATGAAGTTGATGCTGGCGCTCGGTCGGCGGCCCGACCACTCGTAGAG
>CAZGVQ010000498.1:0-3275 GCA_964529355.1 uncultured Acidimicrobiales bacterium | reverse complement strand
ACCACCAAGTTAACCAAAGGTGCCAGGCACCTTTGGTTAACTTGGGTGAGAGCACCATCTCTAATCGTTTACTCCGAGGTTGCGGCGGAAGCCTTCTGGGATGATGAGGTCGCTTGGGGTGAGGTCGTGGATGCTGTTGTGGCCGAGGGCCAGGAGTGCCGAGTCGATGCCCATGCGCATGATGTCGAGCACGTTCTCGACACCGGCTTGTCCGTTGGCGGCCATTCCCCACAACACGGCACGGCCGAGCATGACGGCTCGAGCGCCGAGGGCCACTGCCTTTACCGCGTCGCCGCCGCGACGGATTCCGCCATCGAGCACGATCTCGATGTCGTTTCCTACCGCTTCGGCGATGGCCGGAAGCGCCCGGATGGTCGCCGGCGTGCCATCGAGGTTGTTGCCGCCGTGGTTCGATACCGACAATGCGGTCATGCCAGCGTCGACCGCACGTTTCGCGTCGTCCACTCGCATGATGCCCTTCACCATCATTGGTCCGCCCCACTCCTCGGCGAGCCATGCCAGGTCGTCCCAGCTGGGTGGGGGAGTACCCATCCACTGGCCGTACGCCTCGAAGAAGGTGGGCACATGGTCCGAGCCGGGAAGGGTCATGTTGGGCACGGTGAGGTCGGGCAGTTTCTTCGACTTCACCCAATCGAGCAGGTAGGCCGGCCTCACAATGGTTTCGGGCGCATGAGCGATCATGGCCTTCAGGTCGATCTTGTCGGGGATCTCCGGACTGCCCCAGTCGCGGCTGTGCGAGAACGACCAGTCGAGGGTGACGATGGCCCCCACCGCTCCGGCGGCACGGGCTCTGTCCATTCGCTGCACCATCTCGTCGCGCGAGCCCAACCAGTACAGCTGCATGAACGTCTTGGGGTTGGCTTCGACGACCTCTTCGACCGAGCGGCTGCCGAACGAGCTGAGGCCCATGATGGTGCCGCGGGCCGCCGATGCTCGCGCGGAGGCCAACTCGGCGTCCGGGTGTACCGCCTGCACGCCGGTGGGTGAGACGAGCACCGGCATCGAGATCTCCTGGCCCATCACCGTGGTCGACAGGTCGCGCTCGGCGGCCAGGTCGGCCACGTGCGGGGCAAAACCCAACTCGGCAAACGCATCGGTGTTGTCGGTACGGGTGAGGCCGCGCTCAGATCCGGAGTGCAGGGCCGATGCCACCGACTTGGGCAGCCGTTTCTTGGCCCGGCGCTCGGCCTCGGCGATCGATTCGAACCAGGGATTCTTTGCCACGATCTCGTCCTTGCTCTTTCCTGAATCTTTGGTGCTCTTTGCTTGCTCGCAACGCCTGATCACAATATCGTCACAATGTGACATTAATCAACCGGGGCCGTCGTGGGCGTCCGCCTCGAACCACTCCTCGCGAGCTCGAGCTCATCGCGCTGCGGCTCTTCGCCGAGAAAGGTTTCGACGAAACCACCGTCGACGACCTTGCCGCCGCCGCCAACGTCACCAGCCGAACCTTCTTCCGGAAGTTCCAGAACAAAGCCGACGTGCTCTGGCAGGGTTTCGACGATGAGGTAGAGGCGCTGAGAGATGCTCTCAGCGAGGTACCTGCCGAGACGGGGTGGGTCGATGCGATCCGTCAAACGGTGCTCAGCGTGAACCACTACACCGCCGATGACCTCCCCGAGCTGCGCACCCGAATGCACCTCATCTCCACCGTTCCGGCGCTACAGGCCAGTGCCGCGATGCGCTACGACGCATGGGAGCGCGCCATCAGCGAGTTCGTTGCCACGCGACTCGACCAGCAGCCGACCGATATGTTGCCCCTGGTTGCGGGCCGGACCACACTGGCCGCATGCCGTGCGGCCTATGACGTGTGGGCCGCCGAGACCGAAGGCGACCTTGCTGTGCATCTCGATCGAGCACTCGACATTCTCGATGAGGGGTTCGCCACCATCCGATGAGCCCGACGCTGCCAATCCTCGACATGTCCGGCTTTCGCGCCGACCCTGCAAGCCTGGCCGGCCGGCAGTTTGTCGAGGACCTGCGCGAGGCCTGCCATGGGCCCGGCTTTGTGTACCTCCGGGGGCACGGCGTCGACGACCGACTCATGGAGTCAGCGATGCTCCACGCCCGCAAGTTCTTTGCGCTCCCCGCTGAAGACCGCGAAGCGCTGGCCATCGGAACGTCAGCCGCATTCCGGGGCTACACCATCATCGGAGACGAGCGCACAAAGGGCCGCACCGACTGGCGGGAACAGCTCGATATCGGGCCCGAGCAGGAAGCGCCCACGATGGAACCGGGCGATCCCGAATGGCGAAAGCTCCGAGGTCCGAACCAGTGGCCACACCGACTTCCCGAAATGAAGCCCGCCACGCTCGAATGGTCGGCGGCGATGGAACAGGTGGGAATCTGCGCCATGCGAGCGCTGGCACTCGGTCTGGGCCAACCCATCGACTTCTTCGACGATGGTTACCTTCCCGAGTCCGACTTTCACGTCAAGATTATTCGGTACCCTCCGCAGCGCGAATCCGCCGACACCGGTCAGGGTGTGGGGCTTCATCACGACTCGGGGCTTCTCACGTTTATTCATCAGGATGAGCTCGGCGGGTTGCAGGTGGAACTCGACGGCCAACTGGTCGAGGTCCCGCTGGTGCCCGGAGCACTGGTGATGAACCTGGGCGAAATGTTGCAGTCGGCCACCGGTGGATACCTGCGGGCAACCGCGCATCGAGTGGACAGTCCGCCACCCGGAAAGGAACGCATCTCGCTCGCCTACTTCTTCAACCCGAGGTTCGAGACGGTCTTCGAACCAATTCCGCTACCGCCCGAGCTGATCGCGGAGGCACCCGGCGGCGAGAACGAATGGGCCGATGACCCGATTCACTCGGTGTTCGGCGACAACAACCTGAAGATCCGGCTTCGATCCCACCCCGATGTGGCCCGCAACCACTACTAGGGAGCTAGCGGTCTACCGAAGGGAAGCTCATCGCGCCAGGTGCTGAGGAAGCTCTCGGCCTGGTAGCAGCCAGCTAGGAGGGGCCCGTCCTCGTGATCTTTGATGGTCTCGACCATGGCGCTTATCTGATCGGTAACCGCCGAGCGCATCGCGTCGGTGCTGTCGGCGTTCGCCGCATCGGCCACCACCGGGCCGGCCAGGGAAACGAAGTCGGGATACGCGGCCTTGTCGGCTCGCCGCAGGTGCGCGAGCGCCTTCGCCGTGATGGGCACTTCGGTGCCGGGCACGATCACCGGCGCTGCGATGTTGTCGGCCACACCGTGGGAGACAACGCCCATCTTGGTTGAGGGCACAATGG
>CAZGVQ010000497.1:0-3279 GCA_964529355.1 uncultured Acidimicrobiales bacterium | reverse complement strand
CACCACCACCGTCCCGGGTACGGGCAACGGTGGGGTGTCCCCTGGCACCACACGACCACTCGACGCCTCAGTACCGCTGGCGGCAATCGTCTTGGCCACAGCGATGGGATTTGGACTACGGGGTAGACACAGACTGCAGGGCGGGCCGAACAAAGGGGATCAGACCCATGATTGAGCTCGAAGTCGACTACTGCGGCAGCATCACGAAGCTGGCCGAGGGCGACTCGATGGAATTCGGCCGGGGCGCCGATCTCGACATCGACGACAACAAATTTCTTCACCGCCGCCTCGGCCGGATCTTCGAACGGGGCGGCCAGTGGTGGCTGGCCAATCTTGGTCGGTCGATTCCCATCACGGTGCACGACCGGACCTCGCGTTCGGAGGCCACGGTCGCGCCGGGTACCGAGTTCCTGCTCGTCTACCACGATGCTGTCCTCCGGTTTTCCGCCGGACCCACCACCTACGAAGTCGATCTGCGCCAGCCCAAGCCGACCGCAAGCCCCGACCTTGACCAGGGCGTCCCTACCGACACGATCACGGTGTCCGACCTTCCCCTCACAGATGATCAACGACTCCTCATTGTGGTTTTGGCCGAACCGACACTTGCCGACCCGGTGGCCAAGTTTCGGCTACCGACCAACCGTGAGGCAGCGCATCGGCTTGGTTGGAAGATCACCAAGTTCAACCGCAAGCTCGACAATGTCTGTGACAAGCTCACCAAGAAAGGCGTCACCGGGCTCCACAGTGGCGGTGGCGGGGTTGCTTCGGATCGTCGGAGCCGGCTGGTCCGCTACTCGATCGAGACCGGCTTGGTTACCCCGTCTGACCTGCAGCTTCTTCCCGATCCGTCCTGACAGCGGTGAGGTCCCGTTGTCCCGTTGTCACATGAAGCCTCGACAGCTATCGCAGGCAACCTCAGGAGCCGGTTTTGGCGATCTTTGACCCCGATACAACCGACCCCACCTATCGGGGCGAAGAGGCTCCGACGCAACAGGACTGGGTTGTCGGGACGGCCTCCTCGGCGGGATTGACTCGCCAGGAGAACCAGGATGCGTATTGGGCCGATCCGAACCGAGGGTTCGCTATCGCCGACGGGATCGGCGGTCGTCCCGGTGGCGGGTTGGCTGCGTCGACCGCCATCAGATCGTTCGCTGATCGACTCGAGCCGCAGTCGAGTATGGGCGACACGCTTGCCGCATTGGCGGCGGCCGAGAACGATGTGCTGGCGTCGCGTCAGGCGGCCGGCTTGGACAACGCTGGCACGACCTTTGTTGCGCTGACTGCGACCAGGTTGGCCACCTGCACGGTGGTCTGGTGCGGCGACTCGAGACTGTACCGGTTTCGCGATGGCGGTCTTGAACTCCTGACGGTCGATCACTCCCTCGAGAATGAGCTCCTGGCCGAGACAGGGCGCGGTATTGGTCAGTCGTCGTTGCGCGGCCTGCCACTCCGTGCACTCACCAGGTACATGGGTGTCGAGAGCGACTTCGAACCCGACATGCGGATTTTGGTTCCGAAGGTCGGGGATCGATACCTGCTCTGCAGCGATGGCGTGCATGGTCAGTTGAGCGCGAGGGTCATCGGTGATGTGCTCGCGTCCGCGACCTGTGCGGGAGCAGCTACGGCTCTTGTGGGGTTGGCCGATTTGGCGGGTGGCCATGACAACGCAACTGCAGTGGTGGCCGACGCGATCGGCTGACATCAGCGGCATGGGGACCCATCCCCATATCGACGTCGGCGCCGGGCAATCACAATGCTCATATGGGACAACTACTGATGTCTGTCGAAGAGCGAGCCGCACTTGCCGATTGCATGTCGAAGATGGCGGCGGGTGACGCCGAGGCCTTCTTTGCGTTCCGCGAACGGTGGGGATCTCGAGTAGGTGGCATGGTGAAAGGGATGGTGCGGTCGATGGGTCGCGCCGATGTCCTGGCCGACCCCGACGAACTCGATGGCCTGGTAACCGATGCTTGTCTCGTGCTGCGCGATCGCGCATCGGGATGGTCTCGGGATGGTGCGCTGCCATGGACCTGGGCGCGACCAGCAATCTGGGCGGAGGTGTACCGATTCGTTGGCCACCGACAGGTCGAACTCCTCGAAGATCTGGCGCCAGACGAGGCCGGCCCGCGGACCGACTATCAGGTCCTTCGGTCCCAGCCTCACCACGACCTCGATGAGTTGGCGGTCGATAACTCCGCAGTGCAGCTGGTGTTGTCGGCCATCTCATCGACCGGTTCCGAGCGAGACCAGAAGGTCTTTCTCGAGTACCGGCTGCAAGCTGGCCTCGGCGATCCGTCCCCCTCCAACACGGTCGCCGAGGCAATGCAGCTTTCTCCCGCCAACGTTCGTCAGATCTCGAAGCGTTTTTTCGACAAACTGACCTCGGTACTCGAGCAACCGCAGTACAAAGACGTGCGCTCGGCGGCTATTTTCGCCACCTAAACATTAGTTGTGTCCATTTGGACGACGATCGGATGTAATCGCGAGCGTTTGCCTTTGTGGCGTTGCTGGACGTCCGACTGGAGTCTCAGCAAGTTGGCGGCCAATGAACTTGTTTCTGGCGGAACAACGACGGTCGCTTCTTGCAGCTGCTAGTGGCCTTCGATGACGGACGTGTCGATCTTTCGGATGCTCGACACAGACCTCTCGGAGGCCACTGAGCAGCGAACTAGGGGAGGCGTCCCCATTCTTTGTCTGCAGTATTCCGGGCATGCTGAGGTCGTTCAATCGCGTAGCCGACCCGGCCAAGGAGTTTCCCCATGTCCCAAGTACCGTCTGTTCCACCCTCGATCGCTCTGGTGATCTCACTCGTTCTGGCGACGATCGTTTCGTTCAAGAGCGCCGGCCGTGAACTGGCGGGCCATCGGTGAGTAAACCCTTTGATCCCGACGAGACAACGATGTTCAGCACGCCGAGCGCAACCCCGCCCGGTCCGGGATGGTGGCTGGCCGATGACGGTGAGTGGTACCCGCCCGAAACACCCCCGAAGACCAAGCCTCCTGCACCGGGCTACTGGATGGCATCAGATGGCAGGTGGTACCCCCCTTCACCCGACGCAACCACCACCATCGACCCGGTCCCCGCACCCAATCAGTACCAAGGCTGGCAACCCGAACCTCAGCCTCACGATCGCCTGCCCTCACAAGCCGAGCCTGTGCCTTCCGCTCAGGTCTCGCAGGTCGAAACCCCAGCCGAGGACATCGACAACCCAATGTGGGCCAAGGCAATCGGTGTCGTCTTCCTGCTGTTCTTTCTCGTGACTATTGCCTTCGCGCTACT
>CAZGVQ010000496.1:0-3281 GCA_964529355.1 uncultured Acidimicrobiales bacterium | reverse complement strand
CAGTCACACCGAATGGGCAGCCATTGTTGGGGCAGCAAACCTCGACTCACAGGCCACGTTTAAGCCCATCGCGATATCGCTGGTCGATGCCTCAGCGGGAGCCTTCACCCTCGAAGAACTCATCGCAGCGTTTCCCAGAATGGCGCAACCAAACAACCCGAAGAACATCGGTCTTGGCTGTGGCCCGGGCTACGGCGGAACCGGCCTCGCAATCACCTCAGCTCCGCCGGCAACCATCGGCGATTTCGTCTGGCTCGACCTCGACAAGGACGGCCTTCAGGACCCATCAGAGCAGCCGCTCGAAGGCGTTGTCGCGACGTTGAGCAACGGCGCCACAGCCACTACGGGGCCCGACGGCTTCTATAGCTTCGACCTCGCCGCCGAAACCGAATTCACGCTCACCTTCGATACGACCGAGGTCATTGGGGTGGACGGCACCTCGCTCTTCCTCTCGCCAAGCCTGACCGGTGAAGACACCGAGATCGACAGCGACGCGGTTGATGTCGATGGCGTAGCAACCATCACACTCACGTCGGGTCCACCCGAAACCATCGACAACAGCTACGACGTCGGCTTCTTCCAACCGGAGAACCGCATCGGCAACCTGGTGTGGTTCGACGCCAACAACAACGCGGTTGTCGACGCCGACGAGCCAGGTGTCGCAGGTGTCGCCGTACAGCTCTACAAGGAGACCGGCACGACCGAAGGGTTCGACGACGAGACCGACACCCTCGTGGCCACAACGACCACCGACGCCAACGGCGTCTACTGGTTCGAACAGGTCCTCGAAGACATGACCTACTACGTGGCCTTGCCGGAGGACCAAACCGCCTCGACGGTCACGATTGGGGAGAACGAAGTCGACCCCACCACGTTGCTTTCCTCCACAGGGGGCACCCTCGGCAACAACGACGAGGACAACGGCGACGACGGCGATGCGATCGGTTCGTTCCTGTCGGTATCGGGGCCGATCGATATCGGCAACGGGACCGAACCCCTCACCGAGTCCGACGCGAATAGCGATCCAGCCACCGACAGCGAGGCGTACGTCGAAGCAGCTGGCGGCTCGGACTTCAACGATGACGACAGCAACCTCACCGTCGACCTCGGCCTGGTTCAGAAGATCCGAATCGGAAACCTGGTGTGGCTCGATGGTGAGTCGGGCGAAGCCGGATTCAACAACGGCGCAGCTGATCCCGACGAGTCGGCGAACGGCCTGGGCGGTGTCGTGGTCGAGTTGTACCTCGACAACGACGAGACCGAAGGCTTGTCCGAAGGTGACACCCTTGTCGACAGCCAAACCACCAACCCAGATGGCGAGTACTGGTTCGACGGCCTGATGCCGGGAACGTACGTGCTCGGCATTCCGGCAGATCAAACCGGTCAAACCCTTGACGGAGCCGCCACCGATATCGGCGACCTCTTCAGCTCGACGTCCGAGCAAAGCCTCGCAGACGCTGGCATCGACGATGCCGATGACGGTGAGGCCGCCGCCGGGTTTGCAGCTACAACGAGCCCCTTTGCCCTCGACTACTCCGACAACCCGGTCGATGAGGCCGGCAACTTCGGTGACGAAACCAACGGCTTGCAGGAGGCCGCCGCAAACGCAGCAACACTCTTCAACGCCGACAACAACTCCGACCTCACCTTCGACTTCGGATTCGTCGAGCTGCCCGCCTACCGGTTGGGCAACCTGATCTGGTGGGACCTCGACAACGACGGCCTCGCCGAGGCAGACGAACCTGGCATCGAGAACGTCGTCGTCGAGCTTTGGGTCGACGGCGGCGAAGAAGCGCTCCAGACCACGACCACCGACGAGCAAGGTCGTTACTTGTTCGAAGGATTGCGCGCGGGCGACTACTACATCTCGGTTCCGGCCGGACAGACCGGCCAAATGGTCGGCGCTCGCTCGGTCGACCTCGAGGATCTCACGGCCACCGCCAATCCGGTCGCCGACCCGGACAATCCGGATGACATCGACAACGACAACGATGGAAATCCAGCCCCGGTCGACCCATCTGACCAACCCACAACATCGGGAGTCATCTCGCTCGGCGACCCGGACCAGTTCACGCCGTCCGAACCCACCAACGAAACGCTTCGTTCCGACGACCCGACCGACGACGACCCCGTTTCGGATACCGACACGCTCCCCGACGCTCAGTCGAACCTGACCGTCGACATCGGCTTTGTCGGACCTGTCCGAGTCGGCAACGTTGTTTGGCTCGACGACGGAGGACGTTCCACTGACGGAGACGGCGAACGAGAAGGCGAGATCGGCTTCAATCAGGAGGACGAAGACGACGGCCAAGCTGACATCTCGGAGGCAGGTATCGAAGGCGTCCTCGTCCAGTTGATCGACGAGACCCTCGAAGTCGCAGCCGAGACGGTCACCGACGCCAACGGCGTCTATGTGTTCGACTTCCTCGAGCCCGGCCCCTACCGGGTGGCGATCCCCGTTGATCAAACACCGATCATCGACCGATCGCTCGTACCCAACCCCACCGCGCTCGACGCCCTGCGGTCATCCACCGGCAAGTCGGTCGACCCCGAAGCCGCCGACGATGACGACGACGGCGAAGCTGCTGAGGGGTATCTGTCGATCTCAGACTTCTTCGATCTCGGATACGGCACCGAACCCGCCAATGAACTTGGCGACTTTCAGGATCCCACCGCGGGAGCTGCTGAGGAAGCAGTGAACCTCACACATCCATGGTTGCCCGACACAAACTCGAACCTCCAGATCGACTTCGGCTTCGCGCCGATACCGACCTACCAACTCGGCAACCTCATTTGGGAGGACTACGACAACGACGGCATCGCCGAGGTTGGCGAACCGGGCCTTGTCGACGTGCTCGTCCAACTGCTCGACGAATCCGGCGAGGTCATCGCCGAGACCACCACAGACCTTGAGGGCCACTACCTCTTCACCAACCTTCCCGCTGGCGAATACCGAGTGCGAGTGCCTGGCGAACAGGCTCACGAACTTCCCGAGCCTCAGCTCCCAAATCCAGACGCGCTTGTTGGCCTCAAGCCCGCCAGCCCCGCGACTGCTGACCCCGACAACCCGGCGGATGCCGACAACGACAGCAACAACCTCCGCACAGAAAACGAAGGCGACTTCATCACCGCTCCCCTCACCCTCGGCGAAGGTAGCGGTGGCGATGAGCCACTCGGGGAGACCGGCCGGGCAGATGACCCAACCCTCGACGAAGACGGCCTGACTCGCGACGACCGAAGCAACTTGACGGTCGACCTCGGATTCTGGCGTGGTCTACGAC
>CAZGVQ010000495.1:921-3283 GCA_964529355.1 uncultured Acidimicrobiales bacterium | reverse complement strand
AGTCGGCCAGGCCACCCACCATCGCGGCTTCCGCCGCCGCCTCGACATAGCCCCACACGGTGCCTTCGAGGTCAAAGATCTGCAGCGCCACGTACACCGCAGCGGCAAAAAGCAGGAGCGACGAGGCGCCGGCCTTCATCCGTGACAGATTGGCGGCTGCTGCCGGATCCTCGGCGTCGACCATCGAGCGGGTACTCACGCTCAGGTCACCGTGAAACGAGAAACGGTCTCGGTGTGGCTGGTCATCGGAAACAGATCGACAAGCGTGACCGCGTCGAGCTGGTAACCCTTGCGGGCCAGCAGTCCGGTGTCGCGGGCGAGCGACGCTGCGTCGCAGCTCACCAGCACAATGACCGGAGCGTCGGTTTCAGCGATACGGCTCACCGCGTTTCGGCCAAGCCCCTGGCGGGCCGGGTCGGCCACCACCACATCGGCTCGTCGCGGGCTCCAGGTTTCGACCTTGCTTCGCACGATCGTGGTGTCGAGATCAGCCAGATTCACTCGGGCGTCGGCTACCGAGCTCTCGTTCTGTTCGATCATGACGGTGGAACAACCGGCGGGAAAGACCGTTCCGGCAAAAAGTCCGACGCCTCCGTACAGGTCGAACGCACGCGACTCGGCGGGAAGCACACCAATGGCGTCGCGCACCACGTCGACCAGTGCTGCGGCTCCGTCGGACCGGGTCTGAAAAAACGACTCTGCGCTGACCCGCCACGTTCGGCCTGCCACCTCGTCGTGAATCCAGGCCCCGATTGGGGTGGCCGCCTGAGTGTTGGGCTGCGAGTTCGTCGGTTCCAATCAGAATGACGTCGTCGGGAACCGTCACGTGGGCCGCCGTGGGTGAGGCGATGACCATGCGCTCGCCGGTGGCCGCGCCGACGCGCATCGTGACTTCGGTGGCGCCGTCGAACCGGGCGTTGGCGATGAGGTCCTGGATCAAGGGATGGGCAACATCGCACTGATCGACGACTACCGCGTCGTGGCTCCGCCGGCTTCGGAACCCCGCCTTTCCGTTGACCACCACGCATCGAACGCTGGTGCGGTACCCACTTTCGGGCAGCGGGACCACGTCGATGTCGGGGACGTTGTCGATCTTGCCGATCCGTTCGAGAGCGTCCTGCACGATGCGCACCTTCAACGCGAGCTGGTGCTCGGGCGAGGTGATCTGAAGGTCGCAACCGCCACAACCGTTGGCGACTTCGGAACATGTCGGCTCGATACGTTGCGCCGAAGGTTCGATGATTTCGACGACCCGTCCTCGGTGGAAACCCTTCTTGGTCTCAAAGATTTCGACCAGCACCCGTTCGTCGGGCAATGCACCGTCGACAAACACCACGCGCCCGTCAGGGTCGCGGGCGACGGCGTCGCCGCCTTTCGCTATGCCGCCTTCTGCCAAGCCTTTGGTGGCGAGCTCCAGCGTCGGGAATGAATCCACGTCGAAAGGGTAGAGCCTGGGACCACCGGAGGAAACGGACCCCGGAAGATTCACGCGCGAAACCCGCGAACTAGAGTCGGCGCATGAGCCGCCCGATCGCCATCGCACCGTCAGTTCTGCCCGCAGATTTCTCCGCCCTCGGCGATGCCTGCATCGCGTTGGAGACGGCCGGCGTCGACCGCATTCAGTGGGATGTGATGGACGGCGTATTCGTGCCCAACCTCACCTTTGGGCCCGATGTCATCGCTGCCTGCCGGTCCAAGGTAAGCGTGCCCTTCGAAGCTCATCTCATGGTGGTACAGCCGGAGCTGCTCATGCACACCTACGTGGAAGCAGGGTGCGGAATTCTCATCGTGCATGCCGAAAGCACCACCCACCTGCACCGCACTCTGGCCGAGGTCCGAACCCTTGGCGCCTCACCCGCGGTGGCTCTCAACCCAGCCACGCCAGCCTCAGCTATCGAGCATGTGCTCGATCTGGTCGACATGGTGTTGGTGATGACGGTGAACCCCGGCTTCGGCGGCCAGGCCTACATCGCCACCATGGAAGCCAAAGTGGCCGAACTGCGCGCCATGCTCGACAAACGAGGCCTCGATGTAGACATCGAGGTAGACGGCGGCATCAACGCGGACACCATAGGAGGCGCAACGAGCGCAGGAGCCAACATCCTCGTATCGGGAAGCGCACTCTTCAAATACCCAACCCTGAGCGAAGGCGTAACCGACCTGAGAGCACTAGCCGAAAGCGCAGCGAGCTAGCAGACAGCGCGACGGTCGTCCGGAGCAGGCGGAGGACGACAAGAGCGCGAAGGCCGATAGCGAAGCGCAGAGAGAGCGAACGCAAGCTGCAGTGAGCTAGCAGAGAGCGTTGAAGGTCGTCCGGAGCAGGCGGAGGACGACAAGAGCGCGAAGGCCGATAGCGAAGCGC
>CAZGVQ010000495.1:0-821 GCA_964529355.1 uncultured Acidimicrobiales bacterium | reverse complement strand
AGAGAGAGCGAGCCTGCGAGCGAACGACCAAAAAGGGAGCGTCTAGATATCGCCCCTGTGGGCGATTACTCGGTCGACGAGGCCGTACTCGACTGCTTCTTCTGCGGTGAACCAGCGGTCGCGATCGGAGTCGCTTTCGATCTGTTCGAAGGACTGGCCGGTGTGGTCGGCGATGCGCTGTTGCAGCAGCTTCTTGGTGTAGGCCATCTGCTCGGCCTGGATGGCGATGTCAGAAGCCTGACCGCGGACGCCACCTAGTGGCTGGTGCATCATGATGCGGGCGTGGGGAAGCGAGTACCGCTTGCCCTTGGCGCCAGCACACAGCAGGAACTGGCCCATCGATGCGCCTAGACCCAGGCAGATGGTGCCCACGTCGGGTTGCACGAACTGCATGGTGTCGTAGATGGCCATACCGGCGGTGACAGAACCGCCGGGCGAGTTGATGTACAGCCAGATGTCTTTCTCGGGGTCCTGGCCCTCCAGGTAGAGCATCTGTGCGGTGATGAAGTTGGCGATGTCGTCGTTCACATCGGTGCCGAGAAACACGATGCGGTCTTTGAGAAGACGGTTGTATACCTCGCCCCGTCCGAATGCTTCGGAGAGGTCGCTTGCAGCCTGGATTTCCATATACCGATGCTACCGCTGCGGGTTGAGCGAAAAGCACCTCCGTGCCATTTTTGGGACGAAACCGGGTTTTCGCCGGTATCTCGTCCGGCCGGTCTGTTCGGGGCAAGCCCTGACCGGTACTCTTGGGTTTCGGCTACCCCCCGCTATGTTTCCGGCTGCTTCTCTTGTTGGAGCGTGTCGGTGGGGTTGCAGGG
>CAZGVQ010000494.1:0-3293 GCA_964529355.1 uncultured Acidimicrobiales bacterium | reverse complement strand
GCACTGGCTTCGTCGAAGATCTCACCGTTACCCAACAGGTCGACCGTTGGCGGGCCGAAGCCGGCCGCATCAACAACGCGGGTGGCGTCAACGGTCGCGAGATCGAAATCGTCGTCTCCACTTGGGACCCGCTGGTACCCGAGAGCCTTCTGACGGCCTGCGACCGCATCGCCACCAGCCGCGATGCGTTCATCGTGCTCAATACGTCCGGGCTCGAAACCCTTGCCTCCAGCTGCGTCACCGACCCGCACTCGCGTCCGGTACTGGTCGGTGAGGGGCCACCAACCTCAGAGTTCGAAGCCTCCAACAACCTGCTCTTCAGTCTTGAGCCACCACGCGAGGTTCTTATCCGCACCGCCATGGAGCGTTTCGAATCCGAAGAGTTGTTGCAGGGCCGCGTGGCGGTGATGCATGCCGATCTCGATGGCGATGTCGAGGCTGCGGACCTCGCGATGTCGATTCTCAACGACCTGGGCTACGTGGCCACCCGTGAGTCGATTCCGGCAAGTCAAGGCGTAGAAGCGGCCATCGAATCGATGCCTGCGAAGATCAACGCACTCATCAGCGACCGGACCGACACGGTCATCATGTTGTCGAACTCAACGCTCGCCCAGCCGTTGGGCCTGGAAATGAACCGATACGGCGCCGACTGGTCCAATCTCATCATCGACGTCGACAACATCGCCGACCCGTTCGCCGCATCGCGTATCGGCGCCGCTTGGGACGGCGCCTTTGCCGTCAGCGCCTGGGGCGGGGTCACACTCCCAGAAACCGACATCGAGACGCAGTGCCGACAGGGATGGAACGATTTCCTCAACGGCGAGTTCACCGAACGCCCCCGCGGCGACTGGTCGTTCAGCGCCGGTCTCGAGGAGCGCAGCACGCGAGGCGCCGCACCAGACTCGCAATCCCCGCCCGGAGACATCGGCTACACCGAATGCCTCATGATGCATCTCGTCACCGACGCCCTCGACCGGGTTCCCCTCAATTTCACTGTCGCCGACTTCGTCGACGCCCTCGAATCCTCACCCCGAATCATCATGCCGCTGGGCGCCAACGGGTCCTTCGGACCCGACGACCACTCGTTCGCCGACCGCGCAGGCATTCTCCAATTCCTGCGTTGGAGCTCCGGCTTCTGCCCAACCGAGTCCCGCGACTGCTTCGTGCCTCTCAATGGCGACCGAAGCTCATTTCGCGAACTCGCTGATCCTCCGCCGGCCGCCGACGAAGACGGTGAAGCCGACGAAGAGGGCGACTCTTAGCGTCTCTTCGGGCTAAGGCCGGGGCTCACGCGGGAGCCCGAGCACCCGTTCGCCCAGGATGTTGCGTTGTACCTCGTTGCTCCCGCCGTAGATCGTGTGTGCTCGGCTGTAGAGAAACGTGCGCTGCATCGAGTCGATCTCGTAGGACTCGCCCATCGCACCGTTGCCGGCCACCATGCCGCTGGCACCCCGAGCCGTCATCAACAGCTCACCCAGCATCCGATGCCAACTGGCCCAGTACAGCTTGCCAATTGACGTCTCGGGCCCGGGCACCCCGCCGGAGCCCTCGACGCTGAGCATCCGCAGATTGTTGTAGCGCATGATCTCGAGTGTGCTGTAGGCGGCAGCCAGTTCCTGGCGGAGCACCGGGTCGGTGTTCACCCCGGTCCTCCGGGCAAAGGCCAACAGCTCCTCAAGCTCGGCTTGGTAGGTCATCTGTTGACCGAGGGTCGAGGCACCGCGCTCAAAGCCGAGGGTTCCCATCGCAACGGCCCACCCGCCGCCTTCGGCTCCGACGATGTTGTCCTTAGCGGTCACCGCATCGCTGAAGAACACTTCGTTGAACTCGGTGCCGCCGGTTATCTGCACGATGGGTCGGACCTCGATGCCGGGCTGATCCATCTCCACCAGTAGATACGACAGCCCTGCGTGTCGCTCGGTGCCGGGCTCGGTTCGGGCTACGACGAAACACCAGTCGCTGTGTTGGGCCAGCGAGGTCCACACCTTCTGTCCGTTGATCACCCACTGGTCCCCTTCGAGGCTGGCTTTGGTACCGACGTTGGCCAGATCCGATCCGGCGTTTGGTTCCGAGTACCCCTGACACCACCACTCTTCGCCTCGGAGGATGGGCGGCACAAAGCGCTGTTTCTGCTCCTCGGTGCCGTAGCCCACCACCGTTGGACCCAACAGGGTGACGCCCATATTCGGAATCCGGCCCGGGGCTTTCGCTTCGACATAGGTAGCGAAGAAGGTGACCTGTTCGAACAGGCTGACCGATCGCCCGCCGAGTTCCTCGGGGTACCCAAGGCTGAGCCAACCACCGGCCGCGAGCTCGGTTTCCCAGGCCATCTGAAGCTCGATGGGAATGTCTTCCTGGCCAACGCCTCCCCGTCCGCGGAGGTCACCGAATTCGCCAACCAGATGTTCTTCGAGCCACGTCCGAACCTCGTCGGCGAACTCCTGCTCTTGCTGGGACAGCTGGAAATCCACGAGCGGCAGCGTACCCGAGTGCATTCTTTGGTTGTGATTCCAATGCGCCGCTTCTTTCTCTCTTGGTGAGCCTGCCGCTACGGTCATGCCGTGCTTCCAGCAGTACTCGCCGAGACGGCGCACCGGTTTGGAGATCAGGCCGCCTACGTCAGCGCCGACGGCTGGTCGATGTCGTTTCGTGAGCTCCACCTCGCCTCCGACGAAGCCGCCGCTGGCCTGGCCGGTCGAGGCATCGGTGACGGTTCGGTGGTTGCGCTGCTCCTTCCGTCGACCATCGACTACCTGGTTGCCTTCGCGGCGCTCGCCAAACTCGGTGCCCTTACCGCGGGTATCAACCCGCGGTATCAGCCGCGCGAGCAACGATCGGTGCTCGCGGTCATCGAAGCCGATCTCCTCATCACCACCCCCGACTTCGCGCAAGGTCTGACCGGCGATGATTCGCAACTCGCTGCTGCATCCGCCCACGAGGTGCTGGTCATCAAGCCTGCCCGCTCGGTCGATGACCTTCTGGCCGACGTCCGGATGGGCAACGCCACTCCCCCTCCTCTGCCCGACAATGCCGACCGCAACGTCGCGCTCTGTTTCACGTCGGGCTCCACCGGCGAGCCCAAGGGCGCCCTGTTCACCAACCGTCAGCTCGAGGCGATTCGACAGCTCGACACCGGCGGCGCATGGGGCGCTGGTGGTCACGCCATCGCCCCCACCGAGTTCGCTCATATCGGGTTCATGACCAAGTGGCCCTGGCTGCTCGCCAGCGGAACGACCACCCACCTCCAAAGCCGATGGAGCGCCGGCCGGGTACTCGAACTTCTCCATCAGCAC
>CAZGVQ010000493.1:0-3306 GCA_964529355.1 uncultured Acidimicrobiales bacterium | reverse complement strand
CCATCGGTGAAGTATGCATCGGCCGAGCCGCGCACGACCGCCATGGCCTTCGCCCCGGCCGAACCGAAGCCGATGACCCTGGCGCCGAGCGCATCGGCCAGATCCTGACCATGCCAGCGCATGGTTTGCCGGCTCACCACCACCACCGGAGATTCGCTTTCGACCTCTGGCACCTCTGGCGGGTTCGCGGTCGACGCAACATCACCCACCGACGGCATCGACACCGCTCCGCACACCGGTTCGCCGTCGATGCTGAGCGCGATGTGCACCGCCCAATCGTCGGCACCGCGCGCCGAGAAACTGTTTGAACCATCGAGCGGATCGATAATCCACACCCGACGCTGACCCAATCGTGTCCGGTCGTCGTGGCCCTCCTCGCTCAGCACCGCGTCGTCCGGGCGCTCCTGGGCCAGGCGGTCGACGATGAACCGGTGGGCCGCCATGTCGGCGTCGTCCTGCAACATCCAGGGGTTCGACCTCGACTCGAACCCTTCCTTGCGAAACGCGACCAGCATTTCGCCCGCCTCGCGAGCCACGGTTTCCGCCAGGAGGTGATCGGCGCGAGATGCGAGTCCCTCGGCGGCAGACCCCGAGGTTGGCGGTTCAGTCATTGCGGCCAACCTATCGGGCCACACCGACGGCCTCGGCACTCACTCAGGCGAATCCGGTGTAGCGCTGGGCGGCAACTACACTCCGCCCATGCTTCGGATTCTGGGCCTTGTCCTTGCAGCAGCCATCGCAATCTTTGTCGTCCTCCTTATCGTCACGCCCCTGAACGGGTTCATCGTTGCCCTCATCGCCATTGGGGCCGGACTGCTCCTGCTAGCCATCTATGACCTCATTCAGACCCGGCATGCCATCCTGCGGAACTTCCCCATCGTCGGGCACCTTCGGTACGCGCTCGAGAGCATCGGCCCCGAGCTTCGCCAATACATCGTCACCGACAACGACGAAGAACGGCCCTTCAGTCGCGACCAACGGCGATGGGTGTATGCCACCTCCAAAATGGAGAACCCCTATTTCGGGTTCGGCACCGACAACCGACTCGAGGTCCCTGACTACCTGGTGATCCGCCAGTCGGCCTTCCCGGTCGGCGGCCACCACAAGATCGACGACCCCCTGCCACCGCTGAAGATCATGGGCGAGTGGCGCAACCGAGAGCACGCATTCCGGCCCGATTCAATCGTCAACATTTCGGCCATGAGCTACGGCTCACTCAGCGGCGCCGCGGTCGAAGCCATCAATCGTGGCTGCGCCATCTCGGGCGCCGTGCACAACACCGGCGAAGGCGGCATCGCCGATCACCACCGCCACGGCGGCAACCTGATGTTTCAGATCGGCACCGGGTACTTCGGTTGTCGCGACAAGGCTGGCAATTTCAGCCTCGACAAGCTGGTCGAAACCATCTCCACCGCACCGGTCAAGTCCATCGAGATCAAACTGAGTCAGGGAGCCAAGCCCGGACTCGGCGGTGTGCTGCCGGGCGCCAAAGTGACCCCCGAGATCGCCCGAGTCCGCGGTGTCGAGGAAGGCCAGACCGTCATCAGTCCTTCCAGCCACAACGCATTCTCCGATATCGCCGGACTCATCGACTTCGTCGAATCCATCGGCGACGCGACCGGTGTCCCGGTCGGCATCAAGTCAGCGGTCGGCGAGCGCCAGTTCTGGTCCGAACTGGCCGACGCCATGAAATCCTCGCAACGAGGACCCGACTTCATCAGCATCGACGGCGGTGAAGGTGGCACCGGCGCCGCACCCTTGGTGTTCTCCGACCACGTATCGCTCCCGTTCCGACTCGGCTTCGCCGAAGTGTTCACAACCTTCGCTCGACGAGACATGCACGAACAGGTGATGTGGATCGGATCCGGCAAGCTCGGGTTCGCCCAGGAAGCACTGCTGGCCATGAACCTCGGGGCCGACATGGTCGCAGTCGCCCGCGAAGCAATGCTGGCTATCGGCTGCATCCAGGCCCAGGAATGCCATACCGGCCACTGCCCCACCGGTGTCGCCACACAGCACAAATGGCTGTCGCACGGTCTCGACCCACTCAACAAAGGCCATCGACTCGCCAACTACGTGATGTCGCTGCGCCATGAGATCCGCCGACTCTCCAACGCATGCGGCGTAGTTCACCCGTCGCTGGTCCCACCCGGCACCATCGACCTGCTCGAGTCACCCGACAGCACCATCAGCCTGCTCGATCGCTACTGCTACAACCCCGAATGGCGAGCCGTAACCGACAACGCCAAAGAAACCGCAGTTCACCTAACGAGTTAGCGAGAAGATGCAGAGTATGGCGGGTCGTCGTTGGCAGGACATTGCGGATCAGGTCATTGAAGCGCCGGTTGTTTCGAGCTTCACCTCGTTGGGATATGCGGCCCGCAAACGCATCGATCAGTGGTCGAGCCTGGACTCCTATGACCTCAACGACCAGGTGGTGGTGATCACCGGCGCGACGTCGGGTCTCGGAAAATCAGCCGCCAAGACCTTTCAGCGACTCAACGCGACGGTGGTGATCTGGGGACGAAACCCCGAGAAAACCGAACGGGTCGCTCGCGAGATCGGACCAAACGTCGACCACATCGTTGGCGACATGGGAGAACTCGACGACGTCCGGGCCGGTGCCCAAACGTTGCTCGACCGCTACCCCACCATCGATGTGCTCATCCACAATGCCGGAGCACTCTCCGCAGAACGGCGCGAGAACACCCAAGGCGTTGAGGTGACCTTCGCCAGCCAGGTAGTCGGGCCATTTCTCCTCACCAGCCTGCTTCTCGACAGGCTCAAGGATTCGGCGCCCGCACGAGTCCTCACCATGAGCTCGGGCGGAATGTACGCCGAACCGCTGAAGGTGAAGTCCGTCGAGATGAACGAGGCCAGCTACAACGGCACCAAAGCCTACGCCCGGGCAAAACGGGCCCAGGTAACACTCAATGAGATGTGGGCCGAGAGACTCGTGGGGTCCGGTGTGGTTACCCAAGCGCTTCACCCCGGCTGGGCCGACACTCCTGGGGTCGAAGAAGCGATACCGACCTTTGGGAAGATCGTTGGCCCGCTGCTTCGAACTCCCGAGCAGGGCGCCGACACCCTCGTATGGCTGGCGGCCGACGACGAAGCGCTCGAATCCAACGGCAAGTTCTGGCTCGATCGCCGACAACGAAGCATCCACAAGACCCCAGCCACCAGAAAATCCGACACCCCCGACGAGCGAAAAAGGCTCTGGGAAAAAGTCGAAAACGCCATCACCTAGCCGGCACCACCTCTGGCACCACCTCTGGCACCACCTCTGGCACCACCTCTGGCACC
>CAZGVQ010000492.1:0-3311 GCA_964529355.1 uncultured Acidimicrobiales bacterium | reverse complement strand
AGCCGACGCAATGCCGCCCAGAGTTTCGGTGTGGTAGCCGGGGCCACCGTGTTCCATGACGTCGAGGCCGGCAAGCTCCTCTTCTTCGCTGACCCGCAGGCCAATGGTGGCCTTGAGGACGCTGAAGAGGATGCCGGTGGTGCCGAGCACCCAGACCGCCACGATGGCGACCATGATTGCCTGCACGACGAGCTGGTCGATTCCACCGCCGTAGAACAGGCCAGCGTCTTCACGACCGAGGAACGCATCGTCCCACTTCGCGAAGAGGCCGATGGCCAGGGTTCCCCACACACCGCAGATGCCGTGGACCGAGATGGCGCCGACCGGATCGTCGATGCGGATGCGGTCGAATGCCAGCACTGCGAAGACCACGATCATGCCGCCGATGAAGCCGGTGATGAGCGAGCCCACAGGGGTCATGGTTCCGGTACCAGCGGTGATGCTCACCAGGCCGGCGAGAACGCCGTTTGCGATCATCGGCACATCGGGAACACCCGACTTGAGCCAGATGATCAGCGTGGCGCCAACGCCACCAGCTGCTGCAGCAATCATGGTGTTGAGCGCAATGAACGACACGAACTCATCGGCCGCAAGCTCGGAGCCCGGGTTAAACCCGAACCAACCGAACCACAGGATGAACATACCGATCACGGTGAACACGACGTTGTGACCGGGAAGCGCACGAGGCTCGCCGTTCTTGCCGTACTTGCCAAGGCGTGGCCCAAGGATCAATGCACCCATGAGTGCTGCCCAGCCACCGGTGGAGTGAACCACGGTGGAGCCAGCGAAGTCGCTGTACACCGCATCGCCGATGGAGATGTTGGCGATGAGTCCGCCACCCCAGGTCCAGTGCACGACAACCGGGTAGATGATGCCGGTCATAAAGGCGGCAAAGATGAGGTACGTGGTGAACTTGGTACGTTCGGCCATGGCACCCGAAGCAATGGTTACCGCCGTTGCGGCGAACACGGCCTGGAAGAAGAAGGTGGTGCTATCGGTGAGGTTGTCGAGCACCACACCTGCGCTCGTCAAGTTTGCGCCCTGAAGGAAGAACAGCGACGTTCCGAAGAAGTCGTTGCCACCACCGAAAGCGATACCAAAACCGAGAGCAAAGAACATCAGGCCACCGATGACCATGTCGGCCATGTTCTTGGCCATGATGTTCGCCACGTTCTTCGAGCGGGTGAGTCCGGCTTCCACCAGACCGAAGCCCGCCTGCATCAGGAACACCAAGATGCCCGCAATGAACACCCAGATGTTGTCGAGTATGAACTTGTTTGCCGCGGCCGCGTCTGCGTCCTGAGCCAGCGCAGGCGATGCAAGGAAGATCCCAAACGCTCCCGTCGCAATCACTGCCAACAATATTTTCTTCTTCACGAGTAGTTCCTCCGTTGTGCGCCTGGCGCCATTGACAGACTCGTTGTTTGAACGGACCTCAAAGTAGAAAGCCAATGTTTCGCAGTTGTTCGGTGTTCGTTACCAAAACGTGAGCATCATGTTTCGAGAATGTTTCCCCTACGATCTGGCTGAATGAGCAGCCTCGGATGGACACTTCTGGCGGCCGTTGCGATGGCGGTGGGGTTGGCCGGTGTCGTGGTACCCGTGCTTCCCGGAATCCTGGTGATCTGGGCGGTCGCGCTGGCCTATGGCTTCGCTGTGGGCTTCGGCGTCCTCGGCTGGATCACCATGGTGGTGCTCACGGTGGCAGTCGTCGTGAGCATCGTGAGCAGTGTGGTCGTTCCCAAATCGGCAGCAGCCGAGTTTGGGGCCACCGGTCAATCGCAGCTTCTCGGTCTGGTGTTTGGCATCGTCGGGTTCTTCGTCATACCCGTGGTCGGACTATTTGTCGGCGCCCTGTTGGGGGTCTACCTGGGCGAATACCAACGACTCGAAGACAGCGAGGCAGCCTGGCGAGCCACCAAGGCGGTGGCCCGCGGCTTCGGCAAGAGCGTGCTCATCGACATCGGCCTTGGCGTGCTCATGGTCGGCGTGTGGACGATCTGGGCGTTGACGGTCGTGTTCTAACCGCTCATCTGTCGCATTGCGGGCGCTACTGCTGGTATGCGCCCACCGTGCGGCCCTCGGTTCCCGCACCGATAGCCGGCGATCCGTTCAGCGGTCGAAAGTCGGCGCTTGCCGGATCGGTGGAGGCCGACACCACGCCGGGGTCGCGCACCAGGATGTTTGCGCCATCGACGCCGTCCTCAGCGGCCACCAGCATGTTGCTCGAGATGTCGATGTCGCTGTTGGCGTAGACGTGCGGGACGTCGGTCGATGGCCACAGCAGGTTGTTCTGGATGCGGATATCGAAGCTGTTGTATGCAGCGAGCTCGGCCCGTGGACCATCGAGGTCGGCGGTGAAGGAGTTCTCATAGGTGGTGTTGTTGAACACATCGACCCGGGCGGATTTGTGCACGTTGATGGCTCGGCCTCCGTTGTTGAACGCCACGTTCGACGCGATGAGTGTGCGGCCCTGGTAGTCGTTGAGCAGGCTGTCGTCGATGATGATGCCGTTGCCGTCCGAAATCGCCCGGAAGCCAACGCAACCACACTTCTCGCGGTTCTCGTTGGCGTACAGCGTGTTGCCCACGATGTAGTTGCTGTAGCCGTCGGCGTCGTCGCCACCGCCCACATTGTTGAGTCGCCACAAGGAAATGCCCGAGCCACCCTCGTCGCTCCACAGGGCGTTGTTGTAGACCCGATTGTTCTCGATGCGGAAGTGCGAGCTGTTCTCGCCGCCCGCGATGCCGCTGTGTGGCAGGCCGTGCACCTCGAGGTCATGGAAGTAGAAGTGATGTCCGTTGACGCCAAGTACGCCACGAGGCTTTCGGCGTTGGTCGGCATCGGCGGGCGTCGACTCGGTGAAGCCCGTACCCTCGATCTCGAACCCACCCAGCTCCACGTATGAGCTGTTGATGATCTCGATGCCGGTCGCCTTGGTGACCTCGATGCGCGGCTGGTGACCGGGCAGGGCCAGGATGCGGGTCCACTGGTCGGGAGACCCTTGAAGACCATCGACGACGTAGTGGCCCTGGATTCCCCTCAGGTGCTCGTTATAGGTGCCGTTCATCACCCAGAGGGTCATCCCGACCTCGAGCTCGGCAATTCCCTTTCCGAGCGTGCGCCACGCATCGGTCTCGGAGGTTCCGCTGGCGTCATCGTTGCCGTTCTGGGCGTCGACGTAGCGTTCGGAGCTGCTGGCCGGAGTGTCGAAGTCGGCAGCCACACCCGACTGGTCGACGTTTGCCGCCTGAGCGGCCGATGCCGCATCGGCCAGCTCTTCGGACTCGTCACCTTCGACTTTGATGGCT
>CAZGVQ010000491.1:0-3315 GCA_964529355.1 uncultured Acidimicrobiales bacterium | reverse complement strand
TCGCAGTTCCGCGGCATCAAATCACAGGTGGATGAGAAGACCGGGCAGGCCAAAGCCCAGGCCGCGAACAAGATGGTGCCCGCTGGCGTGGCCGCGGCCGTGCTGGTGCTCCTCATCGGCTTTCTGTTCGGCAAACGAGCAGCCAAGAAAACCTCCTCGGTCGTCGAGATCCGCCGCATCTGATCGCCTCTAGGCTCGAGTCCTCTCATGCTTCCATTTTCCAAGAAGGCGCTGAAGTACCAGATGCGCCGAAACGCGACCACCAAGGGTCTCCTCGGGGGCAACAAGCTGTGGCTTGCGGTTTTTGTGCTGCAACGGCTGGGCGGATTCAAGAACAAGCTGACCAAGGGTGGCGAGATGCCTATCGAGGTCAGCGAGGAGATGAAGCAGGGTGGTGTGTTCGCCATCATTCACAATCCGCCTCCGCCTACCAAGAAGCAGCTGAAGAAGGAAAAGAAGGCGCTCGCAAAGGCCGACAAGCGGGCTTCGGTTGTCGAGGTCAAGCCCTCGAAGCGGTCAGCCCGTAAGGCCACCAAAGCAGCCAAGAAGGCCGGGAAGCGGACCAAGAAGGTTGAGAAGCGGCTCGTGAAGCCAACGGTTGTCGAGATCGGTCTCGACCGCTGAACCGCTGGGGTTTCCCCGTCAGCGAGAGAGCGAGAATCAATCCATGGCAGCTTTCGCGGTAGGCGACACCGTTCTGTTGATCGACAAGAAGAAGCGACGCTACCTGGTTGAACTCGCGGAAGGCGGCGAGTTCCACTCCCATGCCGGCTTCGTGCCCCACGACAGTGTGATCGGGTCCCCAGATGGTTGCGATGTACAGAGCACCCGTGGCTCGAAGTTTCTGGCGGTGCGGCCCACCCTGAGCGATTTCGTGCTCAAGATGCCGCGCGGCGCGCAGGTGATCTACCCGAAGGATCTCGGTCCGATTCTTCTGCTGGCCGATATTTTCCCCGGGGCAAAGGTGTTCGAGTCAGGGCTTGGCTCTGGCGCGCTCTCGATGACGATGCTGCGGGCCGGTGCGGATATCACCGGATATGAGCTGCGCGAGGACTTTGCCACCAAGGCGCAGGCCAACGTGCGCAAGATGCTCGGAGCGGAAGCGCTCGAGCGCTACGACGTACACCTGCGCGACTGCTACGACGGAATCGATGGCACCGACTACGACCGCGTGGTGTTGGACTTGCCCGAACCATGGAACGTGGTGCCCCATGCGGCAAAGGCGCTTCGCCCGGGCGGCATCATCGTCACCTATACCCCCAGCGTGACCCAAGTATCGCAGGTCCGCGAGGCGCTCGACCGCAATGGATTCATGATGGCCGACACGGTCGAGATTCTTCAGCGCTCGTGGTACGTCGAGGGCCAAGCCGTGCGCCCCGACCACCGTATGGTGGCCCATACGGCATTCTTGACCCATGCGCGGCTCTCGGGTTCCTAGCCCACTTGGGCGTTCGGCGGCACTCCTTGTGGCCGTCGCAGTCATGGTGAGCGCGTGTGGCGGACAACCCGGGGCTCGCGAGGATATCGGCGAGCCGGTCGCCACTCTTCCCGTCTTTGACGATGACCGCACCGACCTCGATCCCGGCGAACCACCCGAACGCCTCGACGAGGATCTCATCGATGCCACGCTGACCGCAGCGGTGCAGGTGGCAGGCGAAGGTTGCACCCGACTTCAGCTGGGTAGCGGGTTTGTGGTGGCCGAGGAAACCGTGGTCACCAACGCCCACGTGGTTGCGGGCGTGGCCGAGGTGATGGTACGTACGCGTACCGGAGCGATGAGTGCCGAGGTCATCGGATTCGACCCTGACGCCGATATTGCCGTGCTGGTGGTCGAGGGGCTGGTTCTGCCGGCGCTCGAACTCGCCGATGGCGAACTCGATGATGAAGGGGTCATTCTGGGATTCGGCGGCAGCGAGTCCACCGATGACGGTGTGTTGTCGCCACCCGATCCCGACGCGTTTCGCCTCAATCGACTCATCACGGCGACGGGCGAAAACATCTATCGCGACGAAGGCGATACAAGCCGCGCGGCGTATCTCGTGGCGGCCGATATCGAGCCCGGTGACTCGGGCGGTGCCTTGGTTCGTTCAGATGGTGTGGCGGTCGGGATGGCGTTCGCCGCGTCAAGGCGAGCGAACGCGGCTTATGCCGTGCGCTCGTCGGAGATCATTGATCGGCTGAACGCACCCGAGATCATCGGCGATCTCGAAAGATGCGCCCGAGGCTGATTAGACCTCGATGAAGATGCATTCTCCTGGGCACTCTTCGGCCGACTCGATGGTGGCCTCTTCTTGGCCAGCAGGGACCGTGGCGAGACCCTCGGGACCACCCGGATCCGAATGGATCTTGTCGCCTTCTTTTACATAGGCGAGTCCGTCGTCGAGCATGGCGAATACATCGGGAGCGATTTCTTCGCACAGGCCGTCGCCGGTGCACAGATCTTGGTCGATCCATACCTTCATGAGCATTTCCTTTGACTGAGCAGGTGCAAGAGCACCCGGGTTTGTTGTTGTTGTATTGCGAACAACTAGGGAAAGTCTAGCTGTGCTCGCCGAAATTCTGTTGGCACTGTGACGCAAGTTTTGCCGTTGAATGGTTTTCATCGGCCAGAAATCTTCGCTTCGTGAGGAGTTTTCGGCAAAGAAATCCCGGCGGAATCTGCTCCACGGAAGTCCGCGCTGGCCGATTAGGATCGGGGTAGGTTCAATCCGCGACCTCCCAATAATTCGTCTTCGGAGATACTTGTGGTTCAAGAGCATTCAAATGATCGGGGCTCCGAGCACCTGCGCGAAGAGCTCGTTGACCTGCGCGACTACTCCGCTCGCCTCGAAGATGAGGTCAATACCCTTCGCCGACGCCTGCAGGACTCGCCGAAACGGGTTCGTACCCTCGAGGAGCGTCTGCTCGAAACCAAAGGCCAGCTGTCCCAAGCGGTCTCACAAAACGAGAAGCTCACCTACACCCTTCGCGAAGCGCGCGAGCACATCACGGCACTGCGTGACGAGGTCGACAAGCTCACCCAGCCGCCTTCGGCCTATGGAACCCTGTTGGGCTTCAACGCCGAAGACGATTCGGTCGATGTGTTCTCGGGCGGTCGAAAGATGCGGGTGGCGATTCACCCAGAGCTCACCGACGAACTGGTCGTAGGCCAGGAAGTGGTGCTCAACGAGACGCTCAACGTCGTGCTGGCTCGCGGCCCCGAAACCAACGGCGAGGTCGCGACGCTCAAAGACGTCCTCGAAGATGGCACCCGGGCCATGATTGTCGGACGCGCCGACGAGGAACGCGTTGTCGAGATCTCCGGCACCGTCGTTT
>CAZGVQ010000490.1:0-3328 GCA_964529355.1 uncultured Acidimicrobiales bacterium | reverse complement strand
CGTTCATCTCGAACAGGTCGACGTCGCTCACCGAAAGATCAACGCGGTCGAGGGCCTGAAGCGCCGCCTGCGATGGCTTGGTGAGCAGCGACGTGTCGGGGCCCGCCATTTGTCCGTAGCTGACGATTTCGGCCAGCGGCTCGATGCCCAACTCTTCGGCCTTGGCCTTGCTGGTGACCACCATGGCGGCGCCACCGTCGGAGATCTGGCTCGCGTTGCCCGCGGTGATGTTGCCCGACTCGGCGAACGCCGGACGAAGGCCGGCGAGGGTGTCGGTGGTGATGCCGTCGCGCACACCTTCGTCGGTATCGATGACCACCGGGTCACCCTTGCGCTGCGGAATCTCCATGGGCGCGATCTCTTCGGCCATGATGCCGTCCTTGATGGCCCGAGCGGCTCGCTCGTGAGAATTGGCCGAGAGCTGATCCTGGGCATCGCGGCTGATCGACGCCGACTCGGCGTACTTCTCGGTTGCTTCGCCCATAAGGCAGGCATCGAGGGTGCAGAACAGGCCGTCGAAGTTGAGCGAGTCGAACACCTGGCCGTGGCCGTAGCGAAAGCCGGCCCGGGCCTGAGGCATGAGGTACGGGGCGTTGGTCATCGACTCCATACCGCCCGCAACTACGATCTCGGCGTCGCCCGCTTCGATGAGGCGATGGGCCAGATACACCGACTCCATGCCCGAGAGGCAGGCCTTGTTCAGCGCCGACGACGGCGTGGTCAGCGGAATGCCGCCGAGGGCTGCAGCCTTGCGAGCTGGCACCTGCCCGGCACCGGCCTGAACGACCTGTCCCATCCACACGTAGTCGACCTGGTCGCCGTTGACCCCAGACCGCTCAAGCGCCGCAGCAATGGCGTGACCGCCCAGCTCCGGCCCCGACTTCGAGGTCAACCCGCCCGAGAGCTTGCCAATGGGAGTACGTGCACCGTCAAGAATCACCGTGTTCGTCATGCAGCCGAGCGTACCCCCACCACCAAACCGAACAAAGTGAATGGGGTGTCAGACACATCTTCGTTTTGGTGTCAGACACATCTTCGTTTTGCTCACATCTTTACGGGGCCGGTGGAGTAGGCCCGCGACATGGTTCCGCTTGGGTCGGTGATCTCCACGTAGACCCACCGTTTTCCCCGGCCGGTGTCGGAGCGCTCGATGACCACCTTGTTCTTGCCCTTGCTTAGCGCTTCGGTCGCCACGAGCGTGCCGTTGAACCCGGAGTCATCGGTATCGACGTAGACCTTCACTGTCGAGCCGGCCTCATAGGCCTTGTCGCGGAACTTCACCGTGAACTTCTGCTTCGACGCCCGGTCGTCGCGGCTCAGGTGGATGTAGTCGATCTTGAACTGGCGAACCCCGGCATCCTCATGAGGGTCGAAGCGGAACTGATCGATCTTGAGCCCCTTCCATTTCAGGCCGGGTGCGTAGGGCTCGAGGAGGTCGGCTGCGGCGAAGTCGGTGAGGTCGATGGTGATGGTGTTCCAGCCCGGGTGCACCACGATGTCATCAGAGGTCATGTAGGTGTCCTGGTCGGCGCGGTGCCAGGCAAGACGGGCGTTCATACCGCCGCCGGGTTCCGCCGAGAGGCTGAAGTCTCCGGCGTAGAACACCCGGATCGTCACTCGGTGATATTGCGTGGTGTTGATGGGCTTGCCGTCCTTCACCGCCAGGTAGACGCCCGAGTCGGTCGGGTCGGGCTGGGCATTCACGCCAACCGCTTTGCCTCCCGAGATCTGTACCGAGGCGTTGGGCGTCAGCCACATGTCCGACGCCTGCTTGAAGTCCCACGGGTCTTTGCGGACCTTCTTGGCGTAGCTGGTTCCGCCCGCCAGATCCGGGTCGATCACCTGCACGCGTGGGCGGGCATCGATCTTCACCGGCGCCGAGTAGCTCGACGGACCCGAGCCGTCGTCGGTGTAGAAGTAGTACTTGCCGGGTGGGTAGGCGCCAGCGTTGAACGCCAGCGGTCCGCCGGTGCCCGTGGCGTCGGGATCCACGAGTCCCCAGTTAGGGCTGCCCGCCGTGTTGTTGGCGGGGTTCTGATCGCGGTCCCAATACACGTCGC
The DNA here is from genome assembly GCA_964529355.1 of uncultured Acidimicrobiales bacterium. Lineage (GTDB taxonomy): Bacteria > Actinomycetota > Acidimicrobiia > Acidimicrobiales > SHLQ01 > CALLQB01. Next base: position 1,268 of record CAZGVQ010000490.1, on the reverse strand, counting down.
CTGGAGCGCTCGCGTTGACGGTGACCGATGAGCCGGTGCTCGAGTCGTACAGCCGCACCCAGTCGAGCTCGAAGTTTGTGGCCATGCGGCTGGGGATGAGCGAAAGTCCTCGAATTTTGCCCTGCCACGCCACCGGGTACTCGGCCGGGTCGTTCACGAGTTCAACGTCGTAGGTGTGCCACCCGGGCTGGCTGACGAACTTGGTGCCGCCCTGGCACTCGGCTCGCAGCTGACCGCAGTCGTACCAAACCACACGGCCGCCGGTGCGTGACTGGCTGAGGTCGGTCTTCATGCGGAAAGAGATTCGATCGTAGGTGGCGGTGTCGATCTCGTTGATTGCCCCGTCGCGTCCCCAGGGGATTCCGCTGTTGTCCCAGCTCTGCAGCAGACGCAGGAACCCGAACGGTTGAGAGCTACCGCGAAACACGCCGCCGGACCGCGACACGTTGGTCATCTTGAAGTGGTTGAGGTTCGCGTGGTTGGGCACGTCCTGGTTGTTCGAGAAGTCCCACGGGTCCAGAAACTGCGTGCTGGCGAAGTCGACGGCCTCGTCGACCTGCGACGCGTTGACCGACGGGGCCGACCCGGCAGCCGAGGACGGGCCCGCGAGGACACCGATAGTTCCCAGTATGAGAGCCACGGCCAGCAAGGGCGCCGCGGTGCGTGCAGAGTAGCGAGGCATGGATGTTCCGTTCCGATGTGCTGTCGAGGTATCGACATCGCCTACCGAAATCTGTAGGGACTAACTTGCCACGTATGGATATTGAACGAATGATCAGCAGCGTTGAAACCCACGGACTCCGGATAGCCGAGATCGCGACGGGCAACCTCGAACGACAGATCGAACACTGCCCGGACTGGAACGTGTCGGGCGTCGTCGGCCACATCGCTGGGGTGTACCGATTCATCGCGGCCAACGTTTCAAACCCCGGCTCCGACGGCCCCACCATGCCCGACGCCGAGGACATGCCCGAAGGCGACGGCATCGTCGACTACTTCACCGAGAAGCACGGCCAGCTCCTCACCGCTCTTCGCGCCGCCGACCCCGCTGCCGAAACCTGGAACTGGGGGTCCGGCACCACGGCAGACTTCTACCACCGGCGGATGGCTCACGAGACCGCTATCCATCTGTGGGATGTCGAAAACGCTGCCGGGACGGCTGCTGCTCGAAGCGAGTTCTTCGACGCCGACCTCGCCCACGACGGAGTGAACGAAGTCATCGAGGTGGGGATGCAGGCATCGCCCCGCGGCCCCCGCGACGACTTCCC
>CAZGVQ010000489.1:0-3341 GCA_964529355.1 uncultured Acidimicrobiales bacterium | reverse complement strand
CCGCCGTCTCCAACTCGCTCATCGAAGCAGCAACGCCGGTGGCCTCGAACAGCTTGGAGTCGGTTCTTGCGTCGACCGAAGAAGTGCGCACGGCGCTGGCGGACGGCGAATCGCTGACGATTGGTCAGTGGACCGACGCCCACGTGGAGCGTCAGCGGGCAATCGCTGAGGTTGCACGCGGCTATGCCCTACTGGGAGCGCCGACAGTCGCCGAAGCCGACGATCTGCCCAGTGCGCCACTGACGGTGGTCGCTGCTCTTGGAATTGCGGCCCTGCTGGGGCTCGGTGCGCTCGTGCTCACCAGGCTCAACGCTGGGACTGATCAACTCGCCGAGCAGATGTTGACCTTTGCCAAGCGAACGGTGCCCGCAACACTCTCGGCCGACCACAGTTCATCGGCCAAGCTTGCGGACAAGGTTGCTCCCGTTGCGATTGCGGGAGACCTTGAACCGGTTGGCGCGGCATTCAACGAGATCCAACAGAGCACCGCTTACGTGCTCGACCGCGAGCGCGCTGACCATCGGTTCACCACCGACCGGGTATTTCGATCGCTTGCCGATCGCAACCGCACGGTCGTCGGCGACCAGCGACGGGTGATCGACGAACTACGAAGCGGGGAGAGCGACATCGCTCGACTCGAGCAGATTGCGCAACTCGACGCTGGGATGCGGCGAATGCAACGCGACGTCGTGAGCCTCGACGCGCTCGGAGGCGACGCAACGTCGCCTCGCGAGGAAGATCGTTCCCTGAGCGAGCTTCTTTCGCTCGCGAACCGGGACACCCGAGGGTCCGAACGGGTACGCATGCTCACCGTCGACGATGTCCTGGTCGACGCAGGCTCGGTGGCCGACGTGTCGCACATCGTCACCGAGTTGCTCGAGAACGCTCTCCACAGCTCACCACCCGAGTCGATCGTCGAAGTCATGGGCCACCACACCGACAAGGGATCGCTGGTGGTCTCCATCGCTGACGAAGGCTTCGGCATGGACGCCGAAGAAATGGCGGGCCTCAATGAGGTTCTGGCGGGCAGTGGGACATTGAAACCCGAAACCGCCGGCACACTTGGCGTCGTCGCAATCTCGTCGATCGCTGCCCGTTCGGGCATTGGAGTTCGCTTTACCGATTCACCAGCCTCGGGCGTGACCGCGCTGATCACCCTCCCTGCCGAAGCGGTACGTGAGCTGCCAGCGGACCGGCCTCGGGCAACGATCGATGCCCCGAACCTTCGTCTTGTTGGGAACGACGAGCCTCCCGAGCAGACGGCGGTCGATCGCACTGACGGCGCGAAGGAAGCACCGACTGGACTCGAGCACCGCGAGGAGCCAACCAAGGCGACGGCGGGCGAACCAGAATCGACCGACGACGACCTCGCTCTGGCAACGTTTGACCGCGAGCTGCCGGTGGCCGAGTACGAATACGACCTCGACACCCCGGCACCGCAGACCGAGCCGACGTTGGTCGACGATGGTGGCCATGACTTCGGTTTAGGGGAGGATCCCGAAGACATACCGCTGTCCCAGGTGGACTACGACGAGAGTCCATTTGCCGCGGAACTCGACCAGGACCTATCCGAACCAAGTGGCGCCGCTGCAATGGGCGTCCAGCCGGCGAAACCTCCTCTTCCGTTGCACGCCCTCGGGCCGAAGAAGCGTCGAGCGTCTACAGAGCAGACGGCCGAAGAAGAACACGTGGCGGTACCCCGACCGTTGGAAGAAAGCGACGTCGTATCGCCTGGTCCTGCATTCGCCGACAACGATCCGGTGTCGCCTTCCCAGGAAGCGCCCTTCGTCCCCGAAGCCGACCCCGAACCCGAACCCGCCGATGCAGCTCCTGGTTCTGAGACTCCCGCTGAGCCCAGTGTCGAATCCAGCCCGGTCTCCACCGGTAGTTACGCCGCACTCGACAGTCTGTTGGCGAAGCTCCCTGAGAACGACGACACCCTGGATGCTCAGGAGCAGGTTGTAAAACCAGCAGTAGCCCGTCGAATTCCGACGAACTCCTCATCCACGTTGCCATCGGACTTGGCCGGCGGATCACACAAGCCTCGTTCCGCCAAGGCTCCGAAGACCCCCGAAGAGGTTCAGGCCATGCTGTCGAAGTACCGGTCGGGTCGCGGTGGCGAGGACGCCGACTGATACCGGCGAACGCTTCGGCCGTAAGGTCCGGAGGTGCGCAACAACGTCATGGTGATCCTGATTCACTGGAATCAGAGTCGCCCCTGTCTCGAGACGATCGAGAAATTTCGAAGCCAGCCTGAGGTCGTCGGGTTCGTGGTGGTCGACAACGGCTCGCGACCCGAAGAGCTCGAGCATCTCCGCAGCAACCTGGCATCCGACGTTGCGCTCCTGGAGGTAGGCCACAACAGTGGCTTCGGCCCGGGCGCCAATCGAGGGTGGGAGCACTGGCTAGCTGATCCGGCAGGTCCCGAGTGGAGTGTGGTCGCACCCCACGATGCGCACCCGGGGGTCGGAACCATCACCACGATGCTCGAGGCGGTGGAAGGGAAGCGCGTTGGGCTTATGTCGGCCGATGTCGGTGACGGGTTCACGCCCGAGGTGCAACCCTTTCTCGGCACGATCGATGCCCCGGCAACCGTCGCCGAAGGGTTCGAGGCGGCGGATTATCCCCACGGCACGCTCCTGATGGCGCACCGCGACTGCCTGAGTGAGATCGGCCTGTTCGACGAGCGGTACTTCGCCTACTGCGAGGAGGCAGACCTTGGGCTCCGCGCGCAAGCTGCTGGCTGGGAGGTTGGGCTCGTTCGCGGTGCCCGGGTGTACAACCAACATGTGAACACCCCGGCGCCCATCATCGACTACCTGAAAGAACGCAACACCCTGTTACTGCTGGCTGAGCATTTCGGTATCCGACAGGTGGCCTTTCGGAGCATCGTTGCGGTCGCGCAGTTGGTGATGGGAACCATACGGCCGTCGAGCCGGGCTGACTACTGGTCGGGCCGCGCCCGTTTGTACGCGCTTCGCGACGCGGCACTTCGCCGGTGGGGGCCTCCGCCCGACGAAGTCTTCGCCTTGCGTCGCTAGACGGCTAGAAGGGCTGCGCGTCGAGAAAACCCAATGCTGCATCGATGAAGTCGAAGTTCTTGGGCGTCGCGAAGTGGTCGCAACCCTTGAGTTCGAGGTGGGTTGCGTTTGGTAGTGCGTCGAGAAGTGGTGTCGCCGGCCCGGCGAAGTCGTTATCGCCAAGCGCGACGAGGACCGGGATGTCGATGGATTGGATCATCTCGGTCGTGAGCTCTGGGCCGCGTCGCTGAAGCAGTGCTTTGAGCGCTTCGGCATCGACGTCGGGCTGGCGGGCGAGTCCGGAGAAATACTGTGCCACGG
>CAZGVQ010000488.1:0-3374 GCA_964529355.1 uncultured Acidimicrobiales bacterium | reverse complement strand
GCGATGTCCTCGGTCTGCAACACATCGTCGATGTAGGCGATCGATTCGAGTTCGGCGGCGTTTGGCTCGGCGGTCTCAAGAAAGAAGTCATAGGTCTCGCGGGAGACACCGGGAGCCACCGGAACGACGTGCATGATGATGAAGTTGCCGCGCCCGGGGTACCGCATGAGACAGGTGTTGGGCCAGAGCCACCACACCGCATGGTCGGTAACGGTGGCGTCGGAAACCGAGTACGCCGAGTTCTCGGACTTGCCGGCCTCGGCCATATGGCTCGAGTAGATGCCGTGGGTGGTGACCTTGTAGGTGTCCATATCGACCAGCGATACGAAGTCCTTGTGGGCCACGTGGCAGTGGTAGCACTCGAGAAAATTGTCGACCACGTTCTTCCAGTTCGACGCGATGTCGTAGGTGAGACGGTGGGCGAAGGTCAGCTCGGAAACGTCGGGTGCCCAGTGGGCGATTTCGGCGCCGAGGTCGCCGGCGGCATCATGGAGGGGAGCGGCCGTTGGGTCGAGGTTCGCGTACACGAACCCCCCGAACTCGGCCACCTGCACCTGGTCGAGACAAACATCGGCGGTCGAGAAGTTGACCAGATCGGCCGTGCGCCGAGCGCCGGTGAGTTGCCCGCTGAGGTCATAGGACCAGGCGTGATACGGACACACGATGTTCTTGGTTGTGCCGGTGCCGCTGAGCAATTCGTGCGCCCGGTGTTTGCAGACGTTGTAGAAGGCTCGGAGCGTGCCGTGCGCGTCGCGCACCACAACGATGGGCATACCGGCGACCTCAACGGTCACATACGCGCCCGGGTCGCGGACCGTCTCAACATGGCCCACCCACTGCCACGTGCGTCCGAATATGGCGCGCCGCTCGAGCTCGAACCACTCGGCCTCGGTGTAGGCATCGGCGTGTAATGACAGCGTGGCTGCCGGGTCGCTGTGGTAGCCACCGCGTATCGCCTCGAAGTCGAGTGCCATCGCCCGATCGTACTTCTTGCCTATTTCTTGTCGAAACCGAGGTCGCATAGCGTGTCGCGACCCCTTACATTTTTAGGAGTGCTGGTTTTTCTGCGATCGCCCGCGATGTGGGTCGTGCTCTTTGGCTTGATGTTGTCGGCCTGCGCCAATGCGGCCAGCACTGTCGCGGAGCCAGCCGTGCCGGCCGAGACGGCAGACGCCGACGAATCGGCATCCGCTGCCCCCGAAACCACCGACGCTGCGCCGGAACCCGAAGCCGCAGCGTCTGTACCTGCTGAACAGCCCGAGGCCGAACAGCCTGACACCGATGCGCCCGTCGACACCGCGAGCCCCGAAGAAACCGGAGAGGCCGGAGAACCCGCGGCGGTCGAACCGCCTGCACCCGAGGTACCAGCGCTCCCCGAAGAACTTCGAGGCGTCCTGGCGAGTACCACTGGCGAGCAGATCGACTTGGCCTCCTTCCGGGGCGAAGACGTCGTGCTGTGGTTCTGGGCGCCCTGGTGACCGTTTTGAGTTCGTGAATCCCCCACGGTCGTGGAGGTCGAGCAGCAATACGGTGACCAGGTCACCTTCATCGGACTTCCCAGTCTTTCCGATGTCAGCAGCATGGAAGAGTTCATCGTCAATACCGGGACCGACGGTCTCCTTCATCTGCCTGATATCGAAGGACGGGTATGGGACCAGTTTGGCGTGAGCCAACAACGCACCTATGTGTTCATCGACGACGATGGCACCTGGCGCCGAAGCGGCTACGGCTCGCTGCAATCCGACGTCGAAGGCCTGATCGCTCAGTAACTCACTGGGCTGCTGGCGCAACGTTCAGTGCATCGACACCGTGGTGCTCGATGAGCCCTGCGACCACACCCTGGGTTTTGGCGGCTTCGACAAACGCGCGTAGATAGTCGGATCCCGCAGGGTCGCGGTCCTTCGGTGTGCCGATGGCCTGTTGAACGGCGGTGAACCGATCGGCGAGCACCTGTGACCCAGGGAGGCTTGCTGACTGGTCGGACAACATGGCGCGAAGGCCGGCGTAGACGGTGAGCGAGTCGTCGTCGCCAAACGCTGCGAACGTATCGTCGTGGCTGGCGAAGGTCACCAGTTCGGCGTGGTTGAGGTTCCTCTCGAGCCACAGGCAGTAGGCGGCTCGCGCCTTCGCTGCGATACGAACTCCGGGTTGGTCGACGTCGGCGAACGAGGTGATGGCCGAGTCGGACCGGACCATGATCGTGGCGTCGATCTCGGCGTAGGCCGCGGTGAAATCGATGAACTCGGCCCGAGCGGGTTCGGCGCCGATGTTGCCGATATCCCATACCCCTTCGGTGCCGGCGTCGGCCACCGAACCGGGCGATGGGAAGTGCACGAGTTCGAGTCCGACGCCGAGTGTGTGCGCGAGTGCGGCGGCCATACCGGGCGACACTCCCACCGGGTCTCCGTGCTCGTCGGTACCGGTCACCAGGAGGAAGTTGCCCATATTGATGGCTGCACGAAGGGTTCCGGTGGGAGCCAGTGCGGCGACGGCTCCGGGCGCGGGCTCGGGCAGGCCGTCGAGGGACACAGGAGGGAGGGGTGCGGTGGTCATGGAAGGAGCGTAGGACAGCCCCGGCCGCAGCGACGTTGCTCGATGCATCCGTTACGATGGACCCATGGCCTCCTCCCATGATTCTCACGACGACGACATGACCATGCACGCTGACGATGCCCCGAGCGGCATGATGCGATGGATGGGCCCCATCGTGGGCTTGTTGTTCGTCGTTGCCATCCTTGCCGGTGTCGGAGTGGCCACCGCAGCCTCCTACGACGGCACGCTTCCTCAGGAAGAGATCGCTGACGACCACGGCGACGATCATGGTGACGACGATCATGGTGAAGACGACGACCATGGCGAAGACGACCACGACGATGATCATGGTGACGACGAGGATCATGACGACGACCATGGCGACGACGAAGACCACGAGTAGTACTCGGCTGGTTGTTCGGTCTCTCTAGAGGTCGGGCCGAACCAGAATCTTCACGTGGGTGTCGGGCTGGCTCAAGTCGGCAAACGCCTGCGGTACGCCGTCGAGGCCAACCTCGCCGGTGATAAGCGCTGATCCGTCGATCCGCCCCTCTGCCAGGTTGCTCAGCGACGTCAAAAAGTCGCTTTGGCTCCAGCCCAGCGTGAACTGCAGGTTGAGACTTTTGTAGACGCCGATGAATGGTCGGAAGGTGTCGGGCGGGATGCACATGCCGGCCACCAGGATCTGCGATCGCTCGGGTGCCTCCTGCATCAGTGCATCGATCATTCCGGGAACGCCCACGGCATCGAAATACACCGGGGGAGTGGTGCCGTCACCGATTTCGCGCCACGCATCGATCAGCGAGTGCGTCGCCGGGTCGATGACCCGTCCGGCACCCATT
>CAZGVQ010000487.1:0-3380 GCA_964529355.1 uncultured Acidimicrobiales bacterium | reverse complement strand
ATTCTCTATCACTTCTCCTCAAAGGAGGAGCTGATGTCGAGCGTGGTCGATCGGGCCGGACTCGACCTGCTTGAGACCATCGAGGAGGCGCTATCGGACGCCGGTCAGGGATGGGATCGGGTCGAAGCGCTCGTGCGCCGGATGTTTCGTCTGGCGTTGGTGCAGCCCGAACTCCTCGGTCTGCTGCGGGAAGTGAGTCGCCCGGGGTCGACCATGGCTGACCGTCTCGCCTCGCGTATGGAGCCACTGATTCGGCGCGGCCGGATCTTTCTTCGGCGCGAGATGGCGGCTGGACGCTTTCGCGAAGCCGACGCCAACATGGTGATGCTGTCGGCGTACTCGACCGTGGTCGGTGTGGCTACCGAGGTCGAGGTGTCGCGTGCCTTGGGCATCGAACCCACCTTGCGGTCGATGGTGGCCCGTCGCCAGCAACTCTTGAGCTTCCTGCACTCCGCTCTGGCGGTCTAGGTCGCGCCCGCTGCTGAGAAATAGCGCAAACGTGCCGATAGGTCGAGATGTCGTCCGTTCGTCGATTGTCCGCACTGCTGGTGGCTGTACTTGTGGTGCTGGCTGCCCAAGGCATCGCCGCCGCGCAGGACACCGATGCGCCAGATCCCCTGCAGCTCGAGTGCGACGTCGTCCTGACCGATTCGGGGGAATCCCTGGGCGATGCCACACCGGTGGTGGTGGAAGCCGCAGCTCTGGAGGAGTTCGGCACGGTGAAGATTCGGGTCTTTGACCAAACCCCGAACGGCGATCTCGACGCGGCCTTGGCGGAGTTGGCCGGTTCATGTGGGTGGCTCGATGTCGATGGAAACTTCCTGCCCGATGTTCTCGTGTTCGGGGTGTCACTCGGCGACCGGGCGACGCGCGTTCTGTACGGGTCCGACTGGGCCCCGGCGCTTGACGATTCGGCGTCGGTGATCATCGACCGGGTCGTGAACTCGCAGTTTGCCGAAGGCAACTTTCAGGGCGGTCTGATCGGTGGTGTCCAGCAGTTCGCCTCGCTGCGGGCTGACGCCGAGCTGCGTCCCGATGTGTCGGAAATCCCGGCAGGCGCTGCTGGGGAAACCGACGGCGAAGCGTCGCCCGAGGACAGCCAGTCGGCAACTCCGGAAACCGAGACCTCGGCGGGTACCGAGGCTTCTTCGACCACCGAGGTGGTGTCGTCCCAGGGATCCAAGACCGGAACCTACGTGCTCATCGCAGCGGTGCTCGCTGCGGTGGTCGTGCTCCCCGCGCTGATCCTTAAACGGACCGCGAAGAACGAACCCGAAGAGTCGGGCAGCTAGTAGTCGGTGCGGCGCCGCTGACGTGCGTGTCGCTCGAGCGCCAGACCGACCAACCGATCGATGAGGTCGGGGTAGCTGAGGCCCGACGCCTCCCAGAGTTTGGGATACATCGATATCGGCGTGAACCCGGGAATCGTGTTGAGCTCATTCAGTAGCCACCCGCGACCGCCGCTCGTCGGGTCTTCATAGAAGAAGTCGGCGCGAGCCATGCCTTCGCAACGCAGCGCCCGGTACGCCTGTTGAGCGAGATCCCGTACCTCGGCCGCCGCGTCGGCGGGAAGATCCGCGGGAATCGCGTTGCCGGCGGTGCCATCGTGGTATTTGTCGGAGTAGCTGTAGAAGTCATCGGTAGGGAGAATTTCGCCCGGCACCGAGACCTCGACATTGCGATTGCCAAGGACGGCGAGTTCGATTTCGCGGCCCTCGATACCCTCCTCAACCACGATCCACTCGTCATAGGTGCCGGCCAGGGCCAGAGCGTCGGACAGGTCGGCCGAAGTGATGGCTCTCGACACCCCGATGGAAGAGCCCATGTTGGCGGGCTTCACAAACAGCGGAGATCCGAGTTCGTCAAGAAGCCGCTGCGGCGTCGTCTGGTCGATCTCGCTGACATGGAACCCGCGCCACTCGGCCTGGGCGATGCCGTGATAGGCGGCGGTCTCCTTGGCCTTGATCTTGTCCATGGTGATGGCGCTGGACAGTACGCCGCACCCCACGTAGGGCACATCGGCCAGTTCGAGCAGACCCTGCATCGTGCCGTCCTCGCCCAGCGGGCCGTGCAGAAGCGGAAGCACCACAACCGGTTCGCCCTCGATGGCGGATTGTTGCACCTCGGGCAGGAGCGCGAAGTGCGAGCCGACCGGTTTGAGAGCCTCGGGAAGCTCGTCGGCGCCCGCCTGCAGTTCGGCGATGGCGTCGTCGGCCCGTACCCATGCGCCATCGCGGGTGATTCCGACCGGCTCAACCAGATATTTGGACGGGTCGGCGGCCGCGAGGACATGCCGGGCGGTCACACACGAGACGTCGTGTTCTGCCGAACGGCCGCCGAACACGACGATCAGGCGGGTTTTCGGGGCGCTCATCCCGCCGACCTTACATTCCTGTAAGACTTCGCGACTATGCATATCTCGTTAGCCGACATCGCGGCCGGTGTCGGCGGCTCAATCGTTGGCGACACAGCCGACGCCAACGGCTCACCTCTTGAGATCAGCGGCGCCACGCAGGATTCACGAGCCATCGAGCCGGGGCAGCTGTTTATTCCGGTCATCGCCGAGCGCGACGGTCATGACTTCATCGAGTCAGCCGTGCGGGCCGGCGCTCCTGCGTACCTCTCGTCGCAACCCGTTTCCGAGCCGGTTGCCGGCTCGACCGCAATCGTTGTCGACGACACCATCAGTGCCCTGCAACAGTTGGGCCGGTTGGCGCGGGAGCGCATTGGCGGTGGTGTGCCGGGTGATGGTGCGGGACAGGTCGTAGGCATTACCGGGTCGGCGGGCAAGACCTCGACAAAGGATCTCGTCGCGGCGGCCATTTGCTCCGAACGCTCCACGCATGCCAGCGAGAAGTCCTTCAACAACGAGTTGGGTGTACCGCTAACCCTGCTCAACGCGGCCGACGATACCGAAGTCGCCGTGGTCGAGATGGGAGCGCGAGGTCCGGGGCACATTGCTCTCTTATGTGACATCGCGAGTCCGACGATTGGGGTTGTCACCACCGTCGGCAATGCCCACACCTCGGAATTCGGTTCGTTTGAAGCGGTGGTGGAAGGCAAGGGCGAGCTGATCGAGTCGCTGCCCTCGTCGGGCACTGCGGTGCTGAATGCCATGGTTCCCGAAGTTGCCGGTATGGCGAAGCGTTCCCAAGCCAGCGTTGTGACCTTTGGTGTCGGCGCCGGTGATGTCCGTGCGGTCGAGGTGGTCATCAACGACGATCTCACCTCGCGTTTTCGCATCGAAACCGGACCCTTCCAGGTCGAACCCTTCGACGTCGCTCTCGGCGCCAGAGGCGAGCACAACGTGGCCAATGCAGCAGCTGCAGCCGCCGTTGGCCTGGCCCTTGGGGTTTCGCCCGAAGCGATCGCCGCCGGCC
>CAZGVQ010000486.1:0-3383 GCA_964529355.1 uncultured Acidimicrobiales bacterium | reverse complement strand
ATATTGCCCCCGCCCGGCTCACGCATCTGGTCGAAGTTATACGCGGTGTACGCCGCGATGCCCCCATGCCCGAAGTTGATGACGCCCGAGCCCCGAAAGGCAACCACGAGGCCAGCGCCGAGCAGGGCAAAGACCGCGCCTGCTCCCAGTCCGGCGAAAATACCGAAAATCAGGCTCTGCAAAAGGTTGCCAAGAACCACGTGTCCCCCCGAAAGTCTTTCGTTGTGTCTCTCAAGAAACCGCAATTCCCCGACTGCGGCTTCAACCGATGTCGCCGGGACAACTCCGTGCGGAGTTGTCCCGGCGGGCATCAGCTCATTTCATTGCTTTGTTCGTTGTCTTCGACTGACTATTCAGTCTCAGGCGCTGGGCGAGGGTTGCCAGCAGCAACCCGGGCCTGAATGTCGCCGACGTTGATCAGCTCGCCGTTGAGATCACCAAGGGACCACGAAGAACCATCCCACTCAGCGTAGGTAATGGTCTTCTTGCAGACCGACGGGAACTCCTCGGTGTTGTCCGAGCAGGTGACCGGGAACGTACCGACGAGGTGCTTGTTGTCAAGCGCCTGCCAGGCGGCAACCATCTGGTCGGCATCATCGATGTCCTGGCCAGCGGCCAACATATCGTTCATGACCGACCAGGCCATGATGCCGGTGGTGTGACCAACCCGAAGGAAGGCCGACACTGGAGTGGTGCGAAGGTCGCTGTTCTCCAGGTGGTCATTTCGCCAGGCGAGTTCCCACTCGACGTAGCCGCCGTAGAGGTCGCCACGTTCGGCGATGTAGCCCTGCTGACCGAACACCGCGCCGGCAGCAGCCGGGTTGGAAAGCACCGAGTCGTCGATGCACGAGCCGGCCATGATGATCGTGGTGTCAACACCAGCTGCATCGATACCGGACAGAATCGCGTTGCAGTCCGATGCCTGGGTGCCGAAGAACACCGCAGTGTCTTCTGGCGGGGTGTCGCCGAAGAACTCGGCGATCTGCTGTACTACGGCATCGTCGTCAGACGGGTCACCGGAGTTGTCGGGAAGACCGATGAACTCCGCACCTTGAGCCTCGTTGTCGACCAGGTACTGCCAGAACCGCTCTTCGGTATCGACGTAGCACTCGAGACCTGGAGGAGTATTGGCGTAGACCACTGCGACCTTGTCGAGACCCAGCGTTTCCATCGTGTACGTCGCCGCACCTGGGAATGCCACCGGGCAACCGCCCCATGGCGAGATCACGTCAGGCTGAGTGAAGTCGGCCACGAAGATCGGCACCGTCTGGATCGTCGGCACGTTTGCACCAAGGAAGGTCGGGTACAACGCAGGAGTGAAGAACTCGATGCCGTTGATGTTCAGCGTCGGCTGAGCTTCGGCGATCTCGTTTGCACAGTTGATGGCCGCGTTCGGGTCGAACCCGTGCACACAGACGTCAAGCTCAACCGGTCGTCCTCCGACTCCGCCGAGCTCCTCGTTGATCTGAGCTACAGCGATCTCGAGGCCTTCACGAATCTCGGGGAAAGAACCGAGAGCGTCACCTTCGAGGTTGGCCATAGTGATCGTTACCGGCTCGAGACTTTCGTCGGCGGGGCCAGGCGGGTTGTTGAGCGCAGCTTCAAAAGCCTCGGCGCCGTTTCCGTGAATCGCGTCATCGGCGAGACCTTCGAACGCTGCTTCTTCTTCAGCAGGCTCGTCGTCTTCCATAGCCTCTTCTTCTTCAGGCTCCTCGTCTTCCATCGCCTCCTCTTCTTCAGGCTCGTCGTCGTCGCCGCCGAGGACGCTGTCGTCCTCGTCGGTTTCGGACGCGCCTTCATCGGTGGCGGTTCCTCCGTCACCGTCATCGCTGCTGCCACATGCGGCAGCAACCAATGAAAACGCAAACAGGATGGTCAATAGCCGAAGCCACTTGTTACGTGAAACCACGTTTGATTCCCCCTCGTGAATCGTGCGGTACCCAGCTGGGCATCGCTGTAGGTGGTGTAAATGTATGTGGCGGATGCCACAACCGCCAAATTAACCGCTTGATATGTAAAAGTCCGATCAGGCTTCGCGATAGTCGCCGAACTGTTCGTCTCGTTCGCTGAGAGCGTCCTTCACACCTTTTTCGGCGAAGCTCTTCATGTACTCCCGCGACGATTTCTGATGAAACCCCATCGCCTGAATCTCAGCCGTGGCCCGGATCCCGTCACGAATTCCCATGGCCTCCATCGCCCGGTGCGCTGCTCGCTTGTTGAGCGCGAGCAGGTCGTTCGGGATCTTCGCGATTCGCTGGGCAATGGCGAGAACCTCATCGTCGAGATCGTCGACGGGGAAAGACCGGTTGGCGAAACCGTTGCGAACCGCATCCTCGCCGCTCATCGAATCACCGGTAAGCAACGCCTCCATACCCTGACGGAGTCCCATCATCCAGGTCTGCCACTGCATGTCGGGTGGCGACATCAGTCGGACCGGCGGGTAGCCGATCTGGGCATCGTCGGCCACGTACACGAGGTCACACGCCGTGGCGAGTTCGGAGCCGCCGGCGAGGCAGTAGCCGTGCACCTGGCCGATGATCGGCGTAGCCATGTCCCACATCTCGAAGTGGTTGTTGACCACGTGGCGACTCCACCAGCCATCGACCTTGGCGATCGACCGCTCGACATCGCTGTTGGGTGAGCCGAGGTCATAACCCGCCGAGAAGTTGGTTCCGGCTCCCCGGATGATCATCACCGAGACATCGCGACTGGCATCGCCCTCGCGAAGCGCGGCGAACAACGAACCCCGCAGGTCGTCGTTGAGCGCATTGCGTTTCTCCGGACGGTTGAGGGTGAGACGCCGGATACGCGGCGCAGGATCGTCGACGAGCAGAACATCGGTTGTAGCCATGACGACATCATGCGCAGGAAGTCGCCAACGGCGGGAATCGACGCACCTGTTTCCTGCGCCTAGGTTCGGCTTCATGCAGGGGCCCGCCAATGGGCCATGGAAATTGGGGGAACCAGATGTCACTCGGCCTTTCGGTAGACGAAGTACTCAGCACCACACGAGCGGTCCGTAAACGGATGGACTTCGATCGGGCGGTCGAACCCGAGGTCATCAAGGAATGTCTCGAGTTGGCGCTTCAGGCGCCCAGCGGCTCGAACTCACAAGGCTGGCAGTGGGTGGTGGTTACCGATCCCGAGAAACGAATGGCGCTAGCCGAGCTGTACCGCCAGGCGTGGGCCATCTATGTCGATCTCCCCTTCGCCATTGGCAACATCTACGAAGGCGACGACCCGGAGAAGAAGGCCTCCTACGAGCGCTCGGCCGCGTCGGCCCAATACATGGCCGACAACATGGAGAAGGCGCCGGTCATGTTGATTCCGGTCATGCCGGGCCGCACGCCGGAGAACCCCGACTGGGCCACGGCGTCGGCCAC
>CAZGVQ010000485.1:0-3391 GCA_964529355.1 uncultured Acidimicrobiales bacterium | reverse complement strand
GAGGGCGTGACAAAGCCCTCGATGAGGCCAGCGACGATGAACGCGACCGTGAGTCCCAAGACCACGACGGCCGATCGGCTGCCCTGGGCCGCCACGGCTGCTGGGCGCGTGAGATCCCCCGGTGCCACGATGGCCCAACCGAGTCGCAGACCGGCGGCGCCGGCAATGACCACGGCCGCCAACTCGAGCAGGCCGTGGGGCAGGATAAGCCCGTAAAACCTGGGGGCCTGATCGGCGGCATGGAACAACCCTGCGGCAACCCCCACGTTCGCACCGTTGAGGACCAGGATGTAGACGCCGGGGATGCAGAGCAGGATGCCGAGCGCAAACACGAGGAACGACACCCGGATGTTGTTGACGAGTACCTCAGTGGAGAACTGGGCCGCTGGCGCGGCGGAGTAGTAGTCCTCGAACTCCTCTTCGACGTATGCGGTACGGAGGGCTTCGGGGGCGGCAACATCGAGCGCTCGAGGGCTGTTCGAAAGCCAGACGGCCATGATGATGGCCGGCACGAAGGTCACCAACGCCGCTACCAGCACGCTGCGGCGCATATGCCAGACCGCGGCGGGAAAACGGTGGGAGAAGAACTGCAGAAGCGACTTGAAACCACGGGATTTGGTGCCATAGATCGCCACCCGAGCCTCGGCGACCAGCATGGTGAGGCGGGTGTTGAGCGCAATGTCGCGGTATTCGGTGCGGGCGAAGCTCAGCTGGCTCGAGCAACGCTGGTAGAGATACAGCAACTCGTCGATTTCGTCGCCCGACATTTTTTGGACCTTACGGCGAGCCTGAAACGACAGCTCCGCAAGGCGGGTCCACATTGGTTCGTTGGTTGCGATGAAGCGGTCGATATCCATGGGTCGTCGTTGTCAAGGCTACAGACCTGTAGTTTCTGTTTGTGGGAAGTGGCCAACAAAGTTCGGTGCGAAACACCGGGTCGACCCGTCGGGAGTACGGCGGCATCGTCACTCCCGAGGCGGTGCTGCTCGACTTCGAGATTGCCGGTATCGGTACTCGACTTATCGCTCGCCTCATCGACACCGTTATCCAGATGTTTGCCGGGGTCGTTTTGTGGCCGGTGATTGCGATCGTGGGAGTGGTGTTTTCCGGCGTTACGGACGGGATCCTGGTGATCCTCGGTGTCATATCTTTCTTCCTTCTGCTCTTCGGGTATTCGGCGGCCTTTGAGAGCTTCGGAGGCCAGACCCCCGGAAAGAAGATGCTGAACCTGCGAGTGGTAACCCTCGAAGGGGCGCCGATCAGGTTCGGGCAGGCGGCGATCCGGAGCATGATGCAGGTGCCGGATCTGTGGTTCCCGCCGGGTGGAGCGTTGGCGCTGCTCAGCGTGCTGATCACCCAACGGGGCCAACGACTCGGCGATCTCGCCGCCGGTACGTTCGTGGTACGCGAAGCCAGCCCGGTGCTTCAGCACACCAAGTACCGGTTTCCGGTCCCGCACGGGTACGAGGCGTACGCCGCACAGCTCGACGTGAGTATGGTGACGCCCGAGCAATATCGGGTGATCCGTGGCTTTCTCACACGCGTCACCGAATTCCGCGCCGATGTCCGCATGGGTATGGCCCAACAACTCGCCGGACCGGTGAGCCAGCGCATTGGCCACACGCTTCCGCCGCAGGTGCACCCTGAGAACTTCCTGGCGTGTGTGGTGAACCGCTACCAACAGCGGCATGCACCACCTCCGCCGGCCACAGCTCCGCTCACCTAACGCCGGTCCTGCTAGGGCGGGTCACCACAACGGGTTCTACGATGGAACCATGTCGAGCGCCCATTCTCTCAGCGTGTCCCCGAGCCACGGCTATCTCGATCATGCTGCCAGCACCCCCATGCGGCCCGAGGCCGTCGAGGCAATGGTCTCGCTCATGGCCGCTCCTGCGGCGAATCCCACGGGCGCACACAAGCTGGCCCGCGACGCCCGCAAGGTGCTCGATCACGCTCGTCAGACCGTAGCGGCGAGCTTCGACGCCGACCCCGGCAACGTGATCTTCACCGCCGGCGGAACCGAGGCCGACAACCTGGCGATCCTCGGTGTCGTTGGCGCACGAGGTGGCGTGCCGCTCTGCTCGGCAATCGAGCATCACGCGGTGCTTCATCCGGTCGAACATCTGGGCGGTCGGGTGGTGGGTGTCGACGGTCGTGGCGTCATCGATATGGCCGACCTGGACGCTCAGCTCGACGAGTCGGTGTCGATCGTGTCGGTGATGCTCGCCAACAACGAGAGCGGTGTGGTCCAGCCGCTCGGTGAGGTGGCGAGCTTGGTGCGCGACAAGTGCGGCGCCGTGCTGCACACCGAC
The DNA here is from genome assembly GCA_964529355.1 of uncultured Acidimicrobiales bacterium. GTDB lineage: Bacteria > Actinomycetota > Acidimicrobiia > Acidimicrobiales > SHLQ01 > CALLQB01. The sequence goes on along the minus strand of CAZGVQ010000485.1, from coordinate 1,079 downwards.
GCGGTGCAGGCCGTCACGTGGCTCGATCTGGTCACCCACACAGCCGACATCGATCTGGTCTCCATCAGCGCGCACAAGTTTGGCGGACCACAGGGTGTCGGGGCACTCATCGTCCGCACCGACACCGACCTCGCCCCGGTCATCCTTGGCGGCGGGCAGGAACGCGAGCGTCGAAGCGGCACCCAGAATGTGGCGGGCGCTGCGGCGATGGCGGCCGCTTTGGCCGCCACCGAGGCCGAGCGCGCCACCATGGTTGCGCGGGTTGCCGGCCAGCGTGATCGGCTCATCGAGGGACTTCGCGCCCAACTCGCCGGAGTGCACGAGAGCGGTGTCGGTGAAGACGGCGATCGATCGCACAAGGTTGCCGGCAGCGCGCACCTGTGTTTCGAGGGAGTCGACTCCGAAGCGCTTCTGTTTCTTCTTGAACGGGGCGGCCTGTACGCCTCGGCAGCATCTTCGTGCGCCAGCGGCGCGCAGGAGCCGTCACATGTTCTGGCCGCGATGGGTATGCCACGCGACCTGGCGACCGGGTCGCTCCGACTGTCGCTGGGCTCAACCACCACCGATGCCGACATCGACCTGGCGCTCGAAATCATTCCCGCCGCCGTACGCCAGTTGCGAGACGCATCATGACCGCTCGCCAGCAAGTGATGATGGCCATGTCGGGTGGAGTCGACTCCTCGGTCGCGGCCGCCATGCTCATCGACGAGGGGCACGAAGTCATCGGCGTAACCCTCAAACTCTGGGGTGGCGACAGCGACTCGGGATGTTGCTCGGTCAGCGATGTCGACGATGCCCGCTGGGTGGCTGACCAACTCGGAATCGAACATCACGTGTTCAACATGGGTGCTGATTTCGACGAGTTCGTTGTCGACCCCTATGTCGCCAGCCACGCTGCCGGTCTCACACCAAACCCGTGTGTCGAGTGCAATCGACATGTGAAGTTCGGCAAGCTCCACGAGCGGGCGAAGGCACTGGGCTTCGATGCGGTGGCCACCGGTCATCACGCCCGCAAGGTCACGCTCGACGACGGCACGTTCCGCCTCGGCCGGGGTGCCGACCTGGCCAAGGATCAGTCA
>CAZGVQ010000484.1:0-3397 GCA_964529355.1 uncultured Acidimicrobiales bacterium | reverse complement strand
GAGCAGGGAGCGCCGCGTCGGCTTCGGGAAGCATGGTGGGAACTGCGGGCATCGAGTGAGCCTCGATCAGCTTTGCCAGTTCGTCCTCGCTCGGGGCTTCGGCCAGCGGCGTCTCGGGCATCTCGGGCATCTCGGGTGTCGAAATCTCGGATGTCTCCAACATTTCCAGGGACGGCGACTCGTTCGACGCATCGTCCAAGGTGCTGCTGAATACGGGTGGTGCCGGAGGAACGGGAAGAACAGGCAATCCCAGGTGGCTGGGCGGTTCGGGCGGTGCAGGCAGCGCAGCGATGGTGTCGAGGGGTGATTCAGGTATCGAGGCGATGGTTGCTTCGGCTTCGACCGGTGCCTCGGTGGCGATGGCTTCGACCGAGGCTCGCAGTGCACGGGCCCTGGCGGTCGCTTCGGACCAGGTCAGGGGTGCGCTCGATGGCCGGCTCGCCGGTGTGGCGAGCGCGTCGAGTGATTCTTCGTGGTTACTGCCGGATGGCGGTTGCTCAGAAAGGCTCATTGGTCGTTCCGTAGTTCAGGTGACGTTCTCAAACGCAGGCGAAGAAAACGAGAGACAAGTAGTGCGGAGGTCCTATCGGCTGGGTCGCCCCAAGATGTGAGCGATTGGCCTCACCGAACTCAAACCAGACGCGAACTTTGTTCGCTTTCTCGCGCCCCACCACCCAAAAACAGGTGTCTTCACAAATACCGCCGTTCAGTACTCACATCGGGCGCCGGTGGGCCGAATGGATCACATCACCTTGAATACCTACCCCGAATACCAGTAGGAGAGCCTCTCGTGGCTAACCCCGCCAGCAACTCGAAGTCCTCAAAATCCGGCAGCTCGAAGAAAGTTCGACGTATCGGTCGCACGATGCGCGGCTATGACCGCAAGGCGGTCGACAAGCTTCTTCAGCAGAAGGAAAACGAGCTTGCCGAGGTTCACGGTCAACTCGAGCGCAACAAGGCGTTGCTCGATCAGGCTCAGGCCGAGCGAGTCGCTTTTCTTCGGTCGCTCGACGTCGCCGCCCGGAGCGCCGATGAGCTGGTGGAAGAGGCAAACGAGAACGCAACCCGGATCCGCCTTGAGGCGCAGGATGAAGCCGAGCGAGTCCGACGCGCTGCCCTCACCGAGGCGAGCGAGATCGTCGCCGTCTCCAAGGCCGACATGGCGGAGTTCGAGACCACGGTGACCGAGCACTCCGAACAGATGGTTGCCAAGATCGAAGCCGATAAGGATGCCCTGTCGCGATATCAGACCGAACTCAGCTCGTACCTGTACCAGCTGGGTGAGTACCTGATGCGGACCTCGGCAGATCCCACCATTGCGCTACCCATCGAGGAACAGCCAGCCATTACCGGCGGCACACCCGATGACACCATCGTGCTCAGCGAACTCGAAGCGCCCACGGTGGACGAGGACTTCGCGGAGTTCTTCTCCGACGATGTTGAGCAGGACAAGGCCCGAGACTGGATCCTCAAAGAGGGGTAGCCCGGCGGTAACCCTCCGGCTCCGCGGACGAACCTTGTTCACCGATCGGGGCCAGCGATAACATCGCCCTCGATTCAGGAGGGTCGAAGTGGGGCAGGGCTTTGGTGAGGTGGTCTTGGCCGTCGTCGTTGTGGCGCGGATCCTCATTCCCCTTGGCATCCCGCGCTTTCCATTGCCGGCGATTCTCGCCGCGCTGGTCATCGACGCCGCCGATCAGACGCTTCTAGCTGCGCTTGATGCCGAGCCGAGTAACTATCAGCAGTTCGACAAGGCACTCGACGTGTATTACCTGGCGGTCGCTTATATCTCGACGCTGCGGAACTGGACGGATGGACCAGCGTTTCGGGTCGGACAATTCCTCTGGTACTACCGACTCGTTGGGGTTGCTGCGTTCGAACTCAACGGCGCACGGTTTCTGCTCCTGGTCTTTCCCAACACCTTTGAGTTCTTCTTCATCTTCTATGAGGCGTATCGGCTGAGACGAGACCCGAGCCGGATCCCGAGGAAAACCCTCTTTGCGATCGCTGCATCAATCTGGTTGTTCATCAAACTTCCCCAGGAGTGGTGGATACATGTCGCGCAGCTCGACTTCACCGAAGTGGCAAACGAGAACCCAGTGGGTGTCTGGGGAGCGGTTTTCGTCCTGGTCGCGGCGGTGCTGTTCCTGTATCGCCGAAGGCTCAATCTGCCGCCCGTCGACTGGCCCACGACCTTCGCGGTCGACGCAAGCCCGACCACGGTGTTCAGCACACAGGCGGGCGCTCCGTTGGGTCCGCGGTCGCTCATCAACCATCCACTTTTCGAAAAGACAATCCTTATCGGGCTGCTCACCACGATCTTTTTGCAGTGGGCACCAGAATTCGGCGTGGGTGTGATTCCGGTCATCCTTGGTGTTGGCGCGTTTGTCGCGCTCAATTCCTATGTTGGGCATTGGCTCTGCCGCCATGGCAGCACGTGGACCACAACCACGGCTGATCTGGTGGTTACCAGCGCTATCAACGTGTTTGCCATCACCGTGCTTACCCTGTTGCCCGACCGGCCCATCCTGGAAGGACCCGGATTGCTGCTCACCGTGTTTCTGCTGGGCCTTTTGAGCTTTGTCATCACGCTGTATGACCGCTATCGCGTCCTTCGCCTAGCCAGCGTCGATCATCGGATCTCTCGAACCCTGGCCACCTGATGCGCGTGGTGAGTTGGAATGTCGAGCTTGGTCTCAACATCGACCGCGCTGCGGATGCGTTGTTGGAACATCAGGATCTGCGCGGCGCGGATGTGGTGCTAACCCAGGAGATGAGCGTCGAGAGCTCGGACCGGCTGGCCCAGCGCCTGGGTGTCACTTCGATGTATGACTCGGCGGCCCCGCACCCCAAGACCGGCCAACCCTTTGGCAACGCCATTATGTCTCGCCACGAACTCCGGGATCCGATGCACGTGCTCCTGCCACACGTGGCTCGCGTCGATGGTCAACCGCGCTCTGCCTTGTTCGCAACCGTCAGCATCGATGGCTCCGACGTCTTGATTGGCAGCGTGCATATCGAAACCGTTCTGCTATCGCTGCGACGACGCGTGCGTCAGCTGCAACCCATCGTCGACGTTGTTGAGGGTCGCGCCGGACCGGTGGTGATCGGCGGAGATTTCAACACCGCCTCCACAAGGAGCCGGCGGGCCTTCGAACGGGCCCTGGCCCCATCAGGCCTGGAGCGACTGTCGGGTGTCGATACCGAGACCTTCAGAAGGTTCGGCCGCCCCTTCGTGCTCGACCACTTCTTCGGTCAAGAAGTATCAGTAGTGAAAAGCGGAGTAACCCCAATAAAGCAAGTAAGCGACCACGAACCAATCTGGATAGAGCTACGTGATGCCGGCGCGGGGAGTCGTGCCGTAGCGCCAGCGGAGGCCGAGGTTGAAGCTGGCGGG
>CAZGVQ010000483.1:0-3402 GCA_964529355.1 uncultured Acidimicrobiales bacterium | reverse complement strand
ACCTCGAACCGATCCGGTGATGGGAGAGATCGGCGTTGCCGCGGTGGTACCTAGAGATCCAACGAAGCCCCCGGACCTCGAGACCCTCCGAACCCACGGCGCATCGTCACTGGCAAAGTACAAACTGCCAGAAGCCATAGAGATCGTGACCGGCTACCCAAGAAACGCCAACCAAAAAGTAGACCGAAGAGCCTTGCAGGCGAACCTAAAGGGGTAGCTGACTTTCCCACCCGCTTTGACCGGCGCGTGGAGTCGTGCCGTAGCCCCAGCGGAGGCCGAGGTTGAAGCTGGCGGAGGGCGACACGAGCGCGGTGGGACATAGCGAAGCGTAGAGGGAGCGAACTTGTGAGCGAGCGACCAGAGAGTCAGTCATACAGAGCTTCGACGAACCAGGCTCCGCCTTCGAGTACCAGGAGTCGGGCGACGTCGTCGGCGGTGACCACTTGGAGTCGGGCGCAGCGTCGGCGGGTTCGGTGGTCCCACCATCGTTCGTCGATAGGCCAGGGCCCAGCCCAGGCCACGATATCGATTGGGGGTCTGCCGGGAACCACCAGTCGGCCGGGCGGGCCCGACAGTTCACCGCGGCCGCTTACCGCAACCGCATCACCGTTGGCTCCAACGACAGCGACCGGAACCGATGACTCGAACACCATGCCGGGCGCTGGCGAAGGAAGCCGGCCGGGCCATGGCGGCAGTTGCGCCTGCGTGCCCTGCTCGATTCGAGCGGTGAGGTCGGTGTTGGCTACCTGCACCAACCTGACCTGCTGGCCGGGGTGACGCCCACCTGCTGGTTCGGGCACACAGACCGCCTCGACACCAAGCAGTCCCTGTACACGGGTAAGGGCCCTGATCGCGCGCTCATCGACCTCGGTGGCTCCGCCCCAGAACCCGAGCTGTCGACCTTTGGCAGCAACGACTTCTTCGGGAGCGAGCGCCAGACGAATCAGGCCGCCGGTAGGGCGGGTGGCTTCGCTTCCGTTGAGCCACCCCTCGAGCTGCCAGCGCGCCCGGTCGACGATGGCAGCCGCCGAAAGCGCTCCTTCGTGTCGCCAGAGGCGAACCTGATGCTCGCCGTGTTCGGTCTCAGCCTCGATGGCGATGTTTAGACACACACCGCCGATGGCCTCAAGCGCTTCGTTGAGCTGCTCGGCGAGCGACCGGGCAACAAAGGCTGCCTGGTCGACCCGGTTGGCCGGTGGGTCGATCTCGGCAGCGAAGGTGAGGTCGGGTGGCGGCTTCCTGGTGTCGGGCGGCCGTTCGTCCAGCCCGGATGCCAACCGGTGAGCGCGGAGGCCTTCGTCGCCGAATCGGGCCAGCACATCGGTGGCTGGCAGCTTGGCAAAATCGCCCAAGCTGTGGATTCCCAGCCGCACCAACACCTCGGTGAGGTCCGGGCGTTCGAGCGTGGTGATGGAAAGCGGTGCCAGAAACGCGGGTGTGGCGCCCGGCGACAGCACAGTGGCTCCTGGTTTGCTGCGGTGTCGGTGCCGGGCAGCAAGTTCGGCGGCGAAGGGGCCATCGGCGATGCCTACCCGACAGAAGGTACGGTCGGCCAGGGCAATCGACACCTCATCGACCACCAGGTCGGCCAGCACCTCGTCGCCGCCGAAGTAACGAGAGGGCCCCCGGGTGGGAAACGCACATCGCCCCGGACGGGTGAGCTCCACTCGTGGCGTAAAGCTTTCAACGGCCGAGAGGACAACCTCGAAGGAGCGGGCTTCGCGGCTGGAGTCGCGCTCGATCACCAGGAGTTCGGGACAACGCCCCTGTGCTTCACGCCGTCGCAGGCCACGCACCACGCCAAGATTTCGGGCGGCTGGCGAACTGGCGATTACCCGATTGGCGAACAGCACCGCCAGGGGTTTCGAGGGGTCGTTCCCGCTTGCCACCACCGGCCAGTCGGCGCACCAGACGGCAAGGGTCCGCACCGGCGCACTCATGCCGTCCCGCGGTTTTTGGACTTCCCCGCTCGCCGTCGACGAACCGGCAACGACACAACATCGTTCTGGCTGACCGGTGTGGTCTGGCCAGCATCGCGGAGGTCGATCGGCTCGAGATCATCGATGAGCTCCACCTCACCTGAGGCTCCGGGCAAACGCAGATACACCGTGCGCGGCCGCGATGCTTCTCGACGACCTTCGACCCGCAATTCGATATCGCGAGAACGAAGATGGCCATGGCCTTCACCAAGCCCTCGCCAGCGTGCTCTGGTGATGGTGAATCCGAGGTCGGTGGTGCCGATAGGGTCGGCGCCGGACGACACCACCACCGTCCCTCGCTCGCGTGCCCGCGAGAGGAGCCGTCGTTGATCGGCTGGCCGTAGGCGCATTGGGGGCGCCACGACAACGAGGTCGAACGAACCCAGGAGTGCTCCGACAACCGCTGGCCAGACCGCGGGTTCGGGTTGGTCGATCACCGCCAACCTCTCGGGTGCCACACCCAACTCGACAGCCGCACCAAGACCACATGACGGCACACCGACGATGGCCGCCCACGACCCTTGGCTGGTGGCTTCGGCGACCAGGGCCAGCGACAACGATGTGGCCCCCAAGCCGGGGATGCCCCGTTTCGATTGCACCGATACCGAGGTGCCCCGCCGCAAACCCGCCCAGGGAACGATCGCGGCCAACGCCGGCGAAAGCGGCAAGAGTTGATCGCCGGCAAGTGAGATCGGTGCGATCTTGGCCAACACATCAGCGGGGAGGGCAGCGAGCTTGGGTGAAACCATGAGTTGACGAGTATCGAACACTTGTTCGACCATCGTCAAGTGGTCTTTGCCGGCCACCGAAACAACCCTCAGAATGAAAACGTTTGCACACCAGGCCGAAATTTGGCGAAAAACCTTCCCAAGACAGTCCAACATCGTTGCTATTGCAACGATCGCCTCGCCCCCCACCCTTAGCTTTCCGAATCCACCTTGCGCTACGCTATGAGTGCGTTCATCTCGTGTCGGAGACTGCCGACACCGAGCATCGGGGGGATTTGAAATATGGCGACAGTGGTTCTCGACAAGATCGACAAGATCTATCCGAATGGGGTGCAGGCCATCCACGGTCTCGACCTGGAGATTGCCGACAACGAGTTTCTTGTGCTGGTGGGCCCCTCAGGCTGCGGCAAATCCACCGCGCTCCGCATGATCGCCGGCCTCGAAGAGATCTCCGGCGGCACACTCAGCATTGGCGACACGGTGGTCAACGATGTCGCCCCGAAAGACCGCGACATCGCCATGGTCTTCCAGAATTACGCGCTCTACCCGCACATGACGGTCGGCGAGAACATCGGCTTCTCCCTCAAGCTCGCCAAAGTGCCAAAGTCCGAGATGGACCAGCGCATCCGTCAGGCCGCCGAGATCCTCGAACTCGACGAATACCTCGACCGCAAGCCGGGTCAGCTCTCCGGTGG
>CAZGVQ010000482.1:0-3413 GCA_964529355.1 uncultured Acidimicrobiales bacterium | reverse complement strand
CCTTCTGCACGGATCGGTTCGCGCCGGTGGGGCAGGCGCCGACCATGTGCGGTGCCTCGACGTTGAGGCCGTCGTAGTCGATGAGGTTGATGTCGGCGCGGTAGCCGGCCGCCAGCACGCCCCGGTCGTAGAGGTCGTAGTGCTGTGCGGTCTCGCTGGTCTGGCGCTTGACGACCAACTCAAGGGGCAGTCGCTCGCCACGGCTGCGATCGCGGCTCCAGTAGCTGAGCATGAAGCTCGGCATACCGCCGTCGCAGATGGTGGCGCAGTGCGCTCCCGAATCGGCCAGACCCATTCGTACCGACGGGTGCTGGTGCATCTCGAACAACGGGTCGAGGGTGTGCTCGGTGTAGTTGAACAGCGGGAAGTACAGCACGCCTTGCCCGTCATTGCTCATGAGCTGGTCGTAGGCGATATCGACCGGTTTCCGGCCGGTGGCCAGTGCCCGATTGGCTACCGATTCCTGGGTGGCGGGCTCGTAGTCGGCATCGCCCACGAACGGCCACATCTTGTCCCAGGAGCGGAACACGAACTGTTGGAAACGGCTGAGTCCTTCGGGAGTCTCGGTGGTGAGCGCCTTTCGAATCTCAGGTGTTGCCAGGCGACGGAGAAGCTCGGCCTCGGGAAGGTGCGCCAGCTCTCGTCGCCACGTTGGGCAACCCAGGAATGGATGCACCGTGCCGAGCCAACTCTGGAGAACCCCGATGGGTCGACCCGTGCTCTGGCCGGTGACCGCAAGACCTTCCGCTCGGGCCTCGTCCAACATGCCCAGTACCTCTCGCCACAGGTCGGGCGCTGCATCGGTCTGCACGAAGTTGAAGGTGAGTGGCTTGCCGGTTCGGCGGGTGATCTCCTTGAACCAGGCGAACGAGTCGGGCACATCGGTGTGATGAAACGCGCCTTGGAACACGCCGTGGCCAGCCTCGGCCATGGCGTCGGCGATGCCCATGAGTTCGTCGATGTCGGCGTGGGTACCTGGCACCAACTCACCGTGGATCGATTTGTGCAGGGGCGTGCGCGAGGTCGAGAACCCCAGCGCGCCGGCTCGCAGGCCTTCGCCGGTGAGTCGAGCCATCTCGGCGATGTCGTCGACGGTGGCATCTTCGTTGGCGGCTCCGCGTTCGCCCATGACAAACGCCCGAAGCGCTCCGTGAGGTACCTGGGTGCCGATGTCGGCGACCCAGTTTCGACGACTTAACGCATCGAGATACTCGGGAAAGGTCTCCCACTCCCACTCGATGCCTTCGTGCATCGCTGCACCAGGGATGTCTTCGACACCCTCCATAAGTTCGATAAGCCAGTCGTGCCGGTCGGCGGCCGCAGGCGCAAACCCAACGCCGCAATTGCCCATGATCACCGTGGTGACGCCGTGCCATCCCGATGGCGTGAGGTGCGGGTCCCAGGTGGCCTGCGCGTCGTAGTGCGTGTGCATGTCGACCCAGCCCGGGGTTACCAGACGGCCGTCCGCATCGATCTGTCGATGGCTCGACCCGATATCGCGTTCATCGATGCTGCCTTTGTCGGCCACGGCGGTGATTAGCCCACCGTCGACCGCGATGGAGCCGTACCGTCGGTCCGATCCTGTGCCGTCGACCAGAAGGCCGTTTCGAATCACCAGGTCATGTTGTGCCATGTGGGTCTCGCTCTTTCGGGCCGGCGGGCTGTTCGTACCCACGGTAGCCATCTCGCTACGATCAGGCGATGTCGACAGCACCTGCCTCACCGTCCGCCGACCCCCTCGGGTTGTTTCGTCTCGACGGGAAAGTATGCATCGTCACTGGCGCGAGTTCGGGCCTGGGCGCCCGGTTCGCCCGAGTCCTCGCTTCCGCCGGAGCGAAGGTGGTGGTGGCCGCTCGTCGAGCGGATCGACTCGACGCACTGGTGGCCGAACTAGGGGACCAGGCGTTCGCAGTAGCCGTCGACGTGACCGCCGCCGACGGACCGCAGAACCTCATCGATGCGACCGTGGCACAGTTCGACCGGATCGATGTGCTGGTGAACAACGCTGGCAAAAGCAATGTCGCACCGGCACTCGACTACTCGCAGGCCGAGTTCCGCGACGAGGTCGAGCTCAACCTCATCGCTCCCTACGAACTCAGCCGTCTGGCCGCGATCCATATGGTCGAAGCCGGGAGCGGTGTCGTTATCAATATCGGCTCGATACTCGGTCATGGCGGCGGCGGAAAACTCCGCGCGCCCGGGTACGCAGCCAGCAAGGGTGGAATCCACAACCTCACCCGCGAGTTGGCGTCGCAGTGGGCAGGCAAGGGCGTCCGGGTCAACGCGCTGGCTCCGGCGTGGTTCCGCACCGAGATGAACGACGACATGTTCGATACCAGCGGCGGGATGAGCTACATCACCGACAACACCCCCATGCGCCGTCCCGGCGAGGAAGGCGAACTCGACGGAGCCCTGCTGTTCCTGGCCTCCGACGCCAGCACCTACGTCACCGGCCACATCCTCAACGTCGACGGCGGCTGGAGCTGTATCTAGGGTCGCTCCTTCTTTGGTCGTTCGCTCCCTGCGGTCGCTCTCTCTGCGCTTCGCTATGACTCGTGACGCTCGTGTCGTCCTCCGCCCGCTCCGGACGACCGCAATCGCTGTCCCGAAATTTTCGCGTTTGACGACATCTTTCGTGGATAAGCGCGATCAGATTTTCAGCCGCCTATCATCCTGGCTGCTTCTTTCCAGCCGATCTTTGTGCCTTTGTGGAGTAGGGCGAACTCGTAGAGTTTTGCTGCTGCTCTGACCATGAGCAGGATTCCGAGAACGAGGAGGCCGAGGGCCACGGCAATCTCCCAGCCTTTGATTGCGTCGCGTGCCACCCGTACGGGCAGGAGCATGGGGGTGGTGAGCGGGAAGTAGGTGAGGATCTTGGCGAACAGCGAATCCGCCGGGCCGAACGCCGCGGTCTGGCCGACGATGTAGCCGGCCATCAGCGGGATGAACACCGGCGCCATGACCTGTGCGGCGTCCTCCTGGCGTGAGATGAGCGAGCCGAGGAGGGCAAACATGGTGATGTAGATGGCCATGCCGCCGACCAGGCTGATCGCGAAAATGGGGACGAACGACCAGACCGAATCCGGAAGGTTCACCCCGTCGGTCAGCAGAAGCGCGGCGACCATTCCAGCTAACACGATCAGTAGCTGGAGAAACGCCAACAGGCCGATGCCCAGGATCTTGCCGCTGAGAAGTGTTGCCGGCCGGATATGGCTCAGCAGGACCTCGACGACACCGGTGGCCTTCTCCTCAACGACGCTGGCGAGAGCCAACTGGCCAAACACCTGCGGGATGATGAACGCAGCGAAGAGGCTCACCAGCGCCAGAAATGATGCGTTCTCGTCGGCTTCGGATTGCTCGTCGACAAAGCGTTGTGCGATGGGTTGCGGGGTCAGAAGCTCGCCGACCTGGGA
>CAZGVQ010000481.1:0-3421 GCA_964529355.1 uncultured Acidimicrobiales bacterium | reverse complement strand
CGGCGCCGGCGGCTCCTACGTTTCGTTACTCACCGACGCTTTCGACATCGTCGTGGAACGCACCAAACCATCGAGAACCGTCGAAGCGGGCGTGGATTTCAACGTTCCGCAATCCGACCCGGCCGCCGACCGGAAGATCGGCGAGTGGCTCGACCGGCTGGTCCCGACCGAATCGCCGCACCTCGATGTCATCCACACGGTGCTGCCTCATCAGCCCTGGTGGAGGCTGCCATCGGGACAGGTGTATGGCGGCAACGGCGAAGGTGCACCGGTAGTCGCGAACGGCCTGGACCCTGTCGAGTACTCGTGGATTGGATCCTTCGTGGCCGAGTCGGCCCGTACTCGACACCTCCTCCAGACCGGTTTTGCAGACGACCAGCTTGGGGTGATGCTCGATCGGATGCGGGCCAACGGCACCTACGACGAGTCGCTGGTCATCGTCACCGCCGACCACGGAGTGGCCTTCAACCTCGACGAGCCGATTCGCGGGTTGAGCACCGGCAATGAGACCGAGGTCATGTGGGTCCCGCTGTTCATGAAGCTTCCCGGGCAGGTCGCCGGCGAGGTATTCGACACCCCGGCCTCGTCGGTCGATATCGTCCCCACCATCGCCGATGTTCTCGACTTCGACCTGCCGTGGGAGGTCGACGGCCGGTCGGTGTTCGACCCGGCACCCGAGGGACCCGACATTCGCTTCTTTGCCGACTGGTTCCTCAACCTGCGTGAGACCACCGACGGCGTTTTGGTGGAAGTCGACGGCCAGGCTGGTTTCGAACGGCTGCTCGAGGCCACCCCACCCGAGCCGGTCGATCCCGCCGACCCGTGGGGTTTCTACCGATTCGGTGACCTCGCGTCGCTGCTCGGCCAGCCGGTTTCGGACTTCCCTACCGAGACCATCGACCTCACCGCACAGCTCAACGAGTTCGACCGCTACCTCGACGTCGATCCCGCCGCGGTCACCCTTCCGGCCTATATACACGGCACGGCGCCGCTGCGGGGTGGTGATCGGGTGGTGGTGGCGATCAACGGGGTGATCGCCGGTTGGTCCGAGATCGTCGGCACCCGAGACGGGGCAGGATGGTTCACCGTGGTGCCGCCGACTGCGTTTTCGCTCGGAAATAACACCGTCGAGCTGTACAAGGTTGAGATCGAGGATCAGCTGGACGTCGACGATTCCGCACTGTCTGACAACATCGTGTTGCGCCAACTCGCCTTAACCCCGTGAGTCTCTGGCGCTCGCCGCACGACCGAGAGATCGCCTCGCTCGCCATTCCAGCGTTTGGTGCACTCATCGCCGAGCCGCTCTACCTGCTGGCCGATAACGCCGTCATCGGGCATCTCGGCACCGAACAACTCGATGGCTTTGCCATTGCCAGCATCGTCCTGCTCATCGGCCATTCGTTCTTCATCTTTCTCGCCTACGGAACTACCGCCGCCGTGTCGAGACTCCTCGGTGCGGGCGAACAGAAGCGCGCCGCGCATCAGGCAGTGCAGAGTATGTGGCTGGCCGGGCTCATCGGCATCGTGTTCGCCGTCATCGCCTGGGTGGCGGCTGGGCCGCTCATTTCGCTGATCGGCGGCGAACTGGCACAGTCCGGTCCGATCCGAACCAATGCGCTCGTATACCTGCGCATCAGCCTCATCGGGTTCCCCGGTCTGCTCCTGGCCCTTGCCGGTGTGGGCTATCTCCGTGGCCTCAAGGACACCCGACGACCGTTCATCGTGGCCCTCGGTACCGCGGCGTTCAACCTGGTGCTCGAACTTGTGCTGGTGTTCGGATTCGGGCAGGGCATCGGCGCCTCGGCTCTATCCACCGTGCTGGCGCAATGGCTGGCCGGTGGGTTGTATCTGTGGTGGGTCGCCAAGGCGGTCCGGTCCGAAGGCGTTTCGCTGGTCCCCGACTGGTCGGTCATCGGTCGGCTGGCGGTGGCCGGGCGCGATCTGTTTTTCCGGACCATGGCACTTCGTGGCTCGCTGGTTGTAGCGACCGCTGTCGCCTCGCGTCTCGGGCCAATCGACCTCGCCGCCCACCAGATCACGTTCGAACTCTGGAGCTTCTTCGCCTACGCCCAGGATGCCGTGGCCATCGCGGCCCAGGCCATGGTGGGCCACCTCCTTGGCGCTCGCGACGGACCGAAGGCTCGAGAGGTCGGCAACCGGATTCTGCAGCTGGGTATCGGGCTCGGTTTGGTATCGGCCATCGTGGTGCTGGCTTTTCGGCCGCTGTTGCCGGGCGTGTTCTCCGGCGATGAAGCGGTGCAAGCGCTCACCGGTTTCCTCCTGTTGCATATGGCGGCCCAGCAACCCATCAACGGTGCGGTGTTTGCCCTCGACGGCATCCTCATCGGCGCCCACGATCTGTGGTTTCTGGCCAAGGCGATGCTGGGCGCGGCACTGGTGTTCGTGCCGCTCGCGATAGCCGTACCGGTGATGGACCTGGGAATAGGCTGGCTCTGGGCAGCCCTCTTCGTGTTCATGGTCCTACGCTTCACCGCCCTCTACGCAAGATTCCAATCAAAAGCCTGGCTGGGTGAGAGATTGAGTTAACCAAAGGTGCCTGGCACCTTTGGTTAACTTTTTTAGGTCCAGGGGGCGCCGCTTAGGTACTTCCAGCCCGCGTCTGGGAGGAGGAGTACTGCGGTGCCGCCGTTCTTGGAGAGTTCTCGCTGGGCTGCCTCAACCACGGCGCCTGACGACGTGCCGACGAAATAGCCTTCGGTGTTCATGATGCGTTGCACGGCGTCTTTGGCATCGTCGTTGCTGATTTCATAGCGATCGTTCACCAGCGAGAGGTCGGCGACCGGCGGCTGGAATGGGTCGTCCTGGCTGCGCATGCCGCTGATGGGATCCTCGACAAACGGCTCCACCGAGTGCACCTTGATGTCGGGGTAGGCGGCCCGGAGTCCACGACTGTTGCCGGTGATGGTGCCGCCGGTTCCGTAGCAGCACACAAGATGATCGGGTGGTGCGTCGAGCGGCCAGTCGCGCACGATCTCGAGCGAGGTGCCGAGTTCGTGGGCCTTGGGGTTCATGGGGTTCCCGTACTGGTAACACATGTAGCCCTCGCCCGCATCGACGAGTTCGCGGGCATGGGCAATGGCGTCGTTGGGGCCACCTTCAACCTCGATGAGGTTCGCGCCGTAGGCCCGAAGCAACTGCTTGCGTTCTTCGGTAGCCACCGAGGGAAGGCAGATCGACATCGGGTAGCCGTTGATGGTGCCCAAGCGAGCCAGACCAATACCGGTATTGCCCGAGGTCGCCTCGATCATCGGCATGCCTGGCTTCAGGTTGCCGCTACGTATGGCTTCCTGAAACATGAACCAGGCAGGCCGGTCCTTGATGGAGCCGGTGGGGTTGTACCACTCGAGTTTGGCGAACATTCGAGTGCCGTCGGGGGCGAGACCACGCAACTCGACAAGGG
>CAZGVQ010000480.1:0-3454 GCA_964529355.1 uncultured Acidimicrobiales bacterium | reverse complement strand
CCTCCGCCCGCTCCGGACAGACCGGAACCGCCGGTGCCGAAATTTTCGCGTTTGATGACAGTTGACGTGGTTAAGCGCGATCAGATTTCCGAAGTTAACCAAAGGTGCCAGGCACCTTTGGTTAACTTCGGCTTCCGGAAGCGGTTGGTGTCGTGCCGTAGCGCTAGCGGAGGCCGAGGTTGTAGCTGGCGGGTCATAGCGAAGCGCAGAGCGAAGGAGCGTAGCGACGAGAGCGACCAGAATTATCGAGCGCAGCGACGAGAGCGACCGAAGAAGACGTGTCATGCTTCACACCATGAGAGTGTTTACTCTTGGAGTTAAAACTCTTACAATGAAGTCATGCAGTCACCAGCCACTGTTGACACCCGGCTTCGGGTTGATGCCCTAGCTGCGCAGTCGGGGATCTCGGTCGACACGATTCGGTATTACCAGAAGCAGGGTGTGCTTCATCACCCGGTGAAGGAAGGCCGCATTGGTTGGTATGACCACACCCACGTCGAGCGGCTCGCCGAGATCAAGCAGCTGGCCGACGACGGATTCACCCTGGCCCAGATCGCCGACCTCGGCAATGGTTCTGCTGAAGCGCTCCTGGCTGAACTCGAGAGCCAACGTGGGGGTCGACGCGTTACCCGCGACGAGCTCATCGCCCAGACCGGCCTGGCGCCCGGCCCGGTAGACCTGGCGATTGCCGCCGGGCTTCTCGGCCCCGCCGATGCCTCGGAGTTTGACGCCAGCAGCGTCGAGATGCTCACGGCCGCCGCTGCCCTGATCGATGCTGGCGTGCCATTTACCGACCTGGCCCGATTGGCCGTTCGCCACGCCGAACATGTCGAGCGGCTGGTCGACGACGCCATCGAGCTCTTTGTTGAGAGCGCTGACACCAGCCAGGAGAACCTGGCCGAAGAAGTCGCCGAACTGGTGCCCGCTGTGGCCGCGCTCGTGTCGCAGCACTTCCAGAACACTCTCGTCAACAAAGCCATGGCCCGAACCCAAGCCGAGCGCTCATGAGCGCAACCACGGCAGTCCGAGTGGGCGTCCACCACCTCGATGCAAGCGTCGACCCACTCGATGTGTTCTCCAACGCCACCAACGAACATCGCATGTTCTGGTCGCAACCCGACGATGAGCTCACCTTCGCCGCCATCGGAGCGGCCCGGGTCATCGACGCCCCCGCCGGACACCGTTTCGCTGCTCTCGCCCGGGTGCGGCGAGAGCTCTTCGACGAACTCGACCTCGACGGAGTTGCTGCTCACGACATGCCGCGCCTGGTCGGGGGCTTTGCGTTTGCCGACACCACGTCGCCTCATGGACCCCCGTGGGATTCCTTCGGGCTCGGGCGTCTTGTGCTCCCCGAGGTTCTTGTCGTCGCCGATGCCCACGGCGTACGGGCGATCACCGTTGGCGACATCGACCTCGACACAGCGATCGATACCTCGTCACGGGTTGCCCAGGAACACGATGTTCCTGCCGATCTCGATGTGACCACCTGCCCGGCCTACCTCGATCTGGTCAAACGCAGCCTGAGCGCCATTCAGGAAGGCCTCTTCAACAAGGTCGTGAGCGCCCGGGTGCTGTCGTTCCCGGCGACGGTCGATACCGGACGCGTGCTGTCGAATCTGCGGTCGAGTTTTCCCGACTGCGCGACCTTCGCCATCGGTGCTGGTGACGACACGTTTGTCGGGGCCTCACCCGAACGCCTGCTGAAGGTGGGCGAAGAGGGCATCACCACCGCGGCTCTTGCCGGATCGAAGCCACGGGGCGTCGACGAGCAGCACGACATCGAGCTTGCCATGGAGCTGTTTCAGAGCCAGAAGGAACGTATCGAGCACGCGTACGTGGTCGACGCGATCGCCGACGGCCTCACGTCGCTCGGTCTCGAAGTGCAGCTGCCTTCGCAACCCGAGGTGCTTCAACTCCGCAGTATCCAGCATCTCTACACGCCGATTGGGGTCGTCGACCCCGGGGCCGACCTCGATGCAGTTGAGGTGGTGGGGAGCCTTCACCCGACACCGGCAGTTGCTGGATCCAACAAAGCCGCAGTCGGATGGATCGACGAGCACGAAGGAATCGACCGAGGCTGGTACGCCGGGCCGGTTGGCTGGGTGGATCTTGCCGGCAACGCCGAGTTCCGCGTGGCATTGCGGTCCGGTTTGGTCTCGGACGGATCCGTGCACCTCTTCGCAGGCTGCGGGATCGTCGAAGGCTCCGAACCCCAGGCCGAGCTCGACGAGACCGTGACCAAGCTCCGACCGATGCTCAACGCACTCGGCATGGCCAACTAGCCGCCGGGTTCGTGTCGCCGACCCCCGCGGTTGACCCGGTCTACGACGAAGTCGCAGCGTTCCTCGCGACCCTGGTGGCTGGGGGAATGCGCCACGTCGTTCTGTCGCCCGGCAGCCGATCGACCCCGCTCACCCTGTGTGCGGCCGCCAATCCCGACCTCACCGAGTGGGTGCAACTCGACGAACGCACAGCAGCGTTCTTCGCGCTAGGTATCGCCAAGGCAACCCGGTCGCCGGTGGCGCTCGTGTGCACCTCGGGCACGGCGGCCGCCAACTATTTCCCTGCGGTGATCGAGGCCAGCCGCACCGGCGTGCCGCTGTTGGTGGTCAGCGCTGACCGCCCGCCGGAACTCCATGGCGGATGGGGAACAAACCAGACCATCGACCAGATCGATCTTTTCGGACGCTACCCGCGGTGGTTCCACACGATGCCGGTCGGGGGGACGACAACGCCAGCTCAGGCCGCAGCGGTGGCGCTCACCGCTATCGAGGCGATGGCCACGCGGGCCGGGCCGGTCCACATCAACTGGCCATTCCGCAAGCCACTGGAACCAGTGGCTGAGGTGCCAGTCGCGACGCGCGACGGCATCGACCCCATCGAAGCACCCGCTGGTGACCCCGAGGCTGAGGTACGGCTCGGAGAACTGGCAAAGCGTCGCGGCGTGGTGGTTGTGGGGCCGCAGGACGACCCGCGGTGGACCGAAGCACTCATCGCGCTTGCCGAGGCGGTCGGTTGGCCGATCCTCGCCGAATCGACGTCACAAGTTCGCCTTCTCGAGCCGGCGGCCAACGTCATCTCGGCGAGCGAGCGGTTTCTGCTGGTCCCCGAGATCGCCGATACGCTCGCTCCCGAGGTGGTGATGTTCGCCGGCGCAACGCCCACGGGCACCAGTGCGTTTTCGTGGGCCGCCGGCCACAAGGCCGCTCTGGCCCTGCTCATCGACCCCAGAGCACCGTGGAGCGACGCGGGAGCTGTTGCCGCCGAAGTCATCATCGTGTCGCCCGACCAACTCGAACAGGTCGCATCGGGAGTGGTCGACGCGACACCTGAGGGTTGGCTCGACCTCTGGCGGCGAACGGACACCGAAGCCAAGCAGCGAATCGCGGTTTCGGTGGATGACACGCTTAGCGGACCCACGGTTGCGCGGGAGGTTGTGCGATCGCTTCCGGGC
>CAZGVQ010000479.1:0-3457 GCA_964529355.1 uncultured Acidimicrobiales bacterium | reverse complement strand
TTCGTCGTCAGTCCCGCTTTGTCCCTCCCGGTGCTCAATGAGTTCGGCACCGATGAGCAGAAAAAGAAGTACATGCCGAAGAACATCAGCGGCGAAGAGGTCTGGTGCCAGATGTTCTCCGAGCCCGGCGCCGGAAGCGACGTGGCGAGCCTGCAAACCAAAGCGGTGCTCGATGGCGAGGAATGGGTCATCAACGGCCAGAAGGTCTGGACCACCCTCGCCCATCTCTGCGATTACGGCATTCTTATTGCGCGTACCGACCCCGAGCAGGTGAAGCACGCCGGGCTCTCGATGTTCATCGTCGACATGCACGACCCATCGGTCGAGGTTCGGGCGATTCACCAGATCGACGGAGGCCAGCACTTCAACGAGGTCTTCTTCACCGACACCAAGATCCCCAAGGACAACCTGGTCGGCCCCCTACACGACGGTTGGCGACTGGCCACCGCAATGCTCATGTACGAGCGCGTGGCCATCGGCACCGGCGGCACCAGCGGCGTCAGCCACGCCAGCGCCGATCGACTCATCCATGCCGCGCAGAAGAACGGCAAGATCGACGATCCCAACGTGCGCCAGGAACTGATGAAGATGTACTCCCAGGAGGTCGCGAAGAGCCTGGTGTCCATGCGGACCCGCGCCGAACTCAAAGCTGGCAAAGCGCCCGGCCCCGGCGGATCCCTCGGCAAGCTGCATGGCGCCATGATCGCCGAGATGTACCGCAATCTTTCGCTCGAGATCGCCGGCCCATCATCGGTGGCCTGGGATCCTGCGGATGACGGCGGCGACCGGTGGTCAATGGGTGCGTTGAACACCTTCCAGTCAGGCATCGCGGGCGGCACCAACGAGATTCAGCGAAACATCATTGGCGACCGGGTACTTGGCCTGCCGCGCGAGCCGTCGGTCGACAAGGGCGTGCCCTTTTCACAGCTCAAAGTCGGCACGCAGGAATCCAGCTGACGTCGGGCGATGCAGACGGCACCGAGGGGCCGCCGGCATTCGAGGGGCAAGCCCAGGTCAGCCACGAAGGGCGTTTGCTCGGGACCGTCCGGGTAACCGTCGGGCCCGCTCCCGAGGACTCTGACGCCCAATGGAGCGGTCAAATCATCGGGTCGGACTATCTGATGTGGGGCCTGAATCACAAACGAGTGGACCTTCTGCTGCCCACCGGAGCCGAACTTCACTGCGTGGTACTGGCATCGGGAAAGCTCCGCGGAATTCCTCCCCGAACGGACCCGAGCACGCCCTAAATCGTCCAATCTCCTTTACTTCGCGTGCTCCGTGATGCACGATTTAGGTGTGACGGCCGTAGCATTGATGCCGCTATGAGCGGTGTCCGACACTCCGAGCGGAAACAGGGATTTCCCCGAAATGTCCGGTCGCGCCTGTCGTCAATCGTGAATCCGGACCTCAGCAGCACCCGCTTTTTCGACGGTGCAGGCGGCCAGCTGTCGCTCATCGGCGTCATGTTCCTGTTCTACCTGGGCGTCCGCGGCATCACCCAAACCTCTGAGGACCTGGCGTTCGCCAACGCGTACGACATCTTGAAATTCGAGGCGAAGCTCGGCATCGCGTGGGAGCAGCGGGCCCAGCAGCTCCTGCTCGACCGTTCGAACCTCATGTCGTTCTTCAACTGGTTTTACGCCTGGACCTACTGGCCGGTCCTGGCCGGGTCACTCGTCCTGTTGTGGTGGCGCGACCGCCACCGCTACCTGCTGTTCCGCGACGCGCTCATCTTCTCCGGAGCGATCGGCCTGCTGATCTTCACGTTCTATCCGGTTGCACCCCCTCGCTTCCTCGATGGATTTGTCGACACGGTCAGCGCAACGTCGCGTCACGTCATCGCTCACCCAAGCGCTCTCATCAACCCGTTCGCAGCGCTCCCGAGCTTCCACGTCGGTTGGCACACACTGTCCGCGCTGATGATCGCGTCGATGGTTTCTTCAAAGCCGCTGCGGGTGCTCATCATGACGCCGTCGGCCATCATGGCGGTCACGGTCGTCGTCACCGCGAATCACTACATCGTCGACGCAGCCCTGGGGCTCTTCCTTTCGATCTGCGGACTCCTGGCCATCAAGACGTATCGCAAGTGGCCCACCGACATCGTCCCGGCGGAGACCCAGCGCAAGAAGGACGCCATCCCGGCATAGCGGGCCTCTTCGGTCCGGTCCTACACTGCGACACCATGACGCGACCGGCCATATGGGGAGTCTGTGGCGGGAGCGGGTCAGGAAAAACCACCCTTGCCCGGGCACTGTTTCAACGGCTTGGCGACCGGGCCGGATTCGTGGCGATCGACTCGTACTACAACGATCTGGCGCATCTTTCGATCGAGCAGCGCAACCTGGTCAACTTCGACCATCCCGACAGCCTCGACCTCGACCTCTTTGTAGCTCACCTCGATGCGCTTCGGTCAGGCATGGCGGTGGAGGTTCCCCGTTATGACTTCGGGGTGCACAGTCGAACCGCCGGAGCCGACCGCCTCGAACCAGCCGAGGTCGTTATCACCGAAGGCATCTTGTTGTTGGCCGACGAGAGAATCCGAGACCGGTTGGACGTCATTGTGTTTCTCGACGTGCCCGCCGACGTACGCCTCGAACGGCGCGTCGCCCGCGATGTCGCCGAACGGGGCCGAACCGAGGAAGGGGTCCGCGAAGTATTCGCCACGGTCGTCCAACCAATGGAAGAGCTCTTTGTGTTGCCCATGCGGGAGCACGCCGACACGGTCTTGACCCATCCGTTCGACCTGGTCGACGCCACCAGGCACCTCCTTGAGGTCATTGGGCCTGAGACGCCGGCTTGACCGGCACTTCTCGCACGGGGCACGCCCAGCGCCTCCCCCGCGGGATCCGGGCGATTCTGCTTGCGAACTTTGCCAGCACATTCGCCTACCTCGGCATCATCACCTTCGCCGGCGACCAGGTGTTCGCCATTACCGGACGAGAGCTCGACCTCGGCCTCCTCGGGTTGGCCGCCTTTGTCCCCATCTTTGTCTTCTCGCCAATTGCCGGGACCCTTGTCGACCGCTTCGATCGCCGATATGTCTATGCCGCCGCCGTCGCCTTCGAAGTCGTCATTGCGGCTGGGCTCTTTTTCTACGTCCGGTCCGGTCCGACCTCCGCGCTCCCAATCTTTGCGGCGATCGCCGGGTATGGAGCGGCCAGAGCGTTTGCTGCACCAGCCAGCCGGGCGATGCCTATCGACCTCGCTCCCCCGGAAATTCTCGAACGGGTCATCGCGCTGAAGGCCCTGGCATTCCAATCCGGGGTTATCGCTGGCCCGGTGGTGGCCGGGTTCGCTGCGGTCATCGCCAACGAACTCCCCTACCTGATCGGCGCAATCCTCCTTCTCGTGGTTCTGGCGCTGCTGACCCAGGTTCCCAAACCCCCGGTTGAACAGCTGGGCACACCAACCGGCCCGACCCAGGCGTTTCGAGATGCCTACGAAGGCATGCGGTACG
>CAZGVQ010000478.1:0-3463 GCA_964529355.1 uncultured Acidimicrobiales bacterium | reverse complement strand
CCCCTATCGAGCTCCTCTCCACCTTCATCATCCGCCCCTTCAGCCATGCGGTCCGTCTCTTCGCCAACATGCTCGCCGGTCACATCCTTCTCGTCACCTTCTCGGTGCTGTGCATTGGTCTCTGGGCGCTGTCGCCACTGGTCATCGTCGAAGCACTCACCTTCCCGGGCCTCATGTTGTTCACCGCCTTCGAAATCGGTGTCTCGCTTATCCAGGCATTCGTGTTCACCATTCTCGCTTCGGTGTACATCGGCCTCGCCCTGCACCCCGAGCACTAGTCCGTCCTTCTCACCGAATCCCTTCTCAATTCCTTCGTTCGTAACAACCAAAGATCTCGGCGCACCGCGTCGGAAAACCAAAAACAGGAGAGCAATCCACCATGAGTATCTCGAGCACAGCAGCTCAGGTTCTTGCCCAGGCAGAGGTCATCGACCAGGACACCTCGGCCGCCAGTAGCGCCGGTTTTGCCTACGGCCTGGCCGCTATCGGTCCCGGCATCGGCATTGGCTACCTGGTTGGTCAGGCCGTGCAGGCCATGGCCCGCCAGCCCGAGTCAGCCGGTCAGGTGCAGACCACCATGTTCCTCGGCATCGCCTTCACTGAGGCCCTTGCGCTTATCGGCTTCGTCGTCTTCATTCTTCTGAAGTTCGTCTAGACCGACCGAGGAGATCATTGTGACGATTCAAGTCACCCTCGGCGCAATCTTCGCCGCTTCTGAAGGCGACGAAGAGATCGTGAACCCGGTTATCCCCGAGGTGAACGAGATCTTCTGGGCAGCACTGTTCTTCTTCGCGCTGTGGGCGCTCATGAAGTTTGTGCTCCTTCCGCCGCTCATGGCGGCGCGAACCGAACGCGAAGAAAAGATCAGTGCCGCAAAGGACATGGCGGATTCCGTCGACTCCGACCTCGGGTCGGCAACGTCGGAATATGACGCCAAGATCTCAGCTGCGCGCGACGAAGCCAATGGCATCGTTGTCACCGCCCGTGAAGAAGCCGAAGCACGTCGGTCTGAAATCATGGGTGCCGCCGATGCTGAGATCGCCGAAATGCGTAACGCAGCCGACGCCGAAATCGCCGCTGCCCGAGCCGGTGCTCTGGGCGACCTGCGAGGCGACGTTGGTGACCTGGCCACCCAAGCCGCTGGCACGGTTATGGGTTCACCGGTCGATCGCAGCGCAGCTCAGCCAATTATCGATCGGGTGCTCGGCTCCTAGAGCCGCATCCGTGTTTTCAACCACCAGTAATCAACAGAAGCAGAGAGGACCCACGTATGTGGACTCTGGCCGCTGAAGGTCCAAACGGACAATGGCTACCCTCCGACATCAACGAGTTCTATTGGGGCGCGGCAGCGTTCCTGATCGTGTTCGGCATCATGCTTTGGAAGGGCCTTGGCCCCCTCAAAGCTGCGATGGCCGCTCGAACTGAGCGAATCAGTAACGAACTCGCCGCCGCCGACAACGCCAAAGCTGAGGCCGACGCCCGTCGCGCCGAGCAGATGGCCAAGATCGGCGATGCCGATGCCGAGGCAGCTCAGATTGTCTCCGATGCCCGAACCAGAGCGGCGAGCCTCAAGACCGAGCTCATCGCCAAAGCCGAGACCGACGCGGTCGCGGCCAAGGAGAAGGCGGAGCTCGATATCTCGGTTGCCCGGAGTCAGGCGCTCGCCGACGTTCGGTCCGAGGTCGCTCGCAACGCCGCCGACGCCGCTGAGGCAGTGGTCACCGACAACCTCGACGATGCTCGTCTGGCGTCGCTGATCGACAACTACATCGCCGAGGTCGGCTCATGAGTGACACCATCGCAAGTTACGCCGACGCCGTGCAGCAGATCGCCAAGGCCGAAGGCGACGGAACCGTCGAAAGCCAACTGGCCTCGTTTGCCAACGCTCTCCAGGACAACGAGGAGCTCAGCTCCACCCTTTCGGATTCGAGTCTTCCGGTACAACGTCGTCAACAGGTCGTTGAAGATCTCCTGGGCGGTCGGGCGACCAAGGCCACGAGTGCGGTTATCTCGATGCTCGTAGCTGCCGGACGAGCCAAGGACATCCCCGCGATCTCCAAAGCGGTTTCCGAGCAAGGTTCCTCCAGCCGAGGCCGCGAGTACGCCGAGGTTCGCTCGGCGGTGCCACTCACCGAGGATCAGACCCAACGTCTGGCCGCGGCGCTCAAGAAGTCAACCGGCAAAGACGTCGACATCAATGTCGTCATCGACAAGTCGGTTGTCGGCGGTCTGGTCACCCAGATCGGCGACACCGTGATCGATGGCAGCGTCCGCAGCCGCCTCACCAAGATGCGCGACGCATTCAACTAATACAGCAGTTCACTAGCAGCACCTTTCACTAGTACCGCTTCAACCAGCACACGAGACAGAGAGACAGAGAAACCAACATGTCGGATCTCACGATTGACACGAACGACATCACCGCAGCACTGAAAGCCAACCTCGACGGGTTCAACCCGTCGCTCGAGGAGGCCCAGGTCGGCCGAATCACCGAGGTTGGCGATGGTATTGCCCGCGTTTCGGGCCTGCCGGATGCTGCCGTGAACGAAATGCTCGAGTTCCAGAACGGTGCGACCGGACTGGCCCTCAACCTCGATGAAGACTCGATTGGTTGTGTGGTTCTCGGCTCGCTCGAAGGTATTGAAGAAGGCCAGACCGTTCGTGCCACCGGCGACATCTTGTCGATCTCGGTCGGCGACGGCGTGCTCGGTCGAGTGCTCAGCCCACTGGGCGAGCCGCTCGATGGCAAAGGCCCGCTCACCAACGTCGAAACCCGCCGTATGGAGGTTCAGGCCCCAGGCATCATGGGTCGCCAGCCAGTCGGCGAGCCGATGCAGACCGGTATCAAGTCGATCGACTCGCTGATCCCGGTTGGCCGAGGCCAGCGAGAGCTGATCATCGGCGACCGTAAGACCGGCAAGACCACCATTGGTATCGACACCATCCTGAACCAGAAGGGCCTCGACGTTAAGTGCATCTACGTCGCGATTGGCCAGAAGGCTTCGACCGTCGCCCAGACCGTGGCACTGCTCGAAGAGAAGGGTGCCCTCGAGTACACCGTCGTCGTGCTCGCACCTGCTTCTGAGCCCGCACCGTTCAAGTACATCGCACCGTATGCCGGTTCGGCCATGGGCCAGCACTGGATGGAAAACGGCCAGCACGCACTCGTGGTGTATGACGACCTGTCCAAGCAGGCCGAGGCCTACCGCCAGATGTCGCTGCTGCTTCGTCGCCCACCCGGTCGCGAGGCCTACCCCGGCGACGTCTTCTACCTCCATAGCCGCCTGCTCGAGCGGGCCGCCAAGCTCTCCGACGAGCTCGGCGCCGGTTCACTCACCGCACTACCCATCATCGAGACCAAGGCCGGCGACGTTTCGGCCTACATCCCCACCAACGTGATTTCGATCACCGACGGCCAGATCTTCCTTCAGGACGACCTGTTCAAGTCCGGTGTTCGACCAGC
>CAZGVQ010000477.1:0-3467 GCA_964529355.1 uncultured Acidimicrobiales bacterium | reverse complement strand
CACAAGGAACCGGGCGTGTTCACCACCGGCGACATGGGCTACCTCGACGACGACGGCTTCCTATGGCTCAGCGATCGCAAGATCGACATGATTATCTCCGGCGGTGTCAACATCTACCCGGCCGAGATCGAAGGCGCGCTCGGCGGCCACGACCTGGTTGCCGATGTCACCGTGATCGGTGTGCCCAACGACGAGTTCGGCGAAGAGGTCAAAGCCATCGTGGTGCCCAACGACGGCGTCGCCGCTGACGATGAGCTGCAGCACACCCTGGCCGCGTTCTGCCGCGAGAACCTTGCCGGCTACAAGTGCCCGAGGTCCTTTGACTTTGTCGAAGAACTACCCAGAACCGGTACGGGCAAGGTGCAGAAGCGCAAGCTTCGCGAGCCCTACTGGGAGGGCCACGAACGTTCGATCTGACCCGGGTGAGTTAGATGCGGCGACCGGCCCGACGAAGTACGGCTCCGACGCTGAACATGCCGATGGCGACCAGTACGAGTAGTGGAGTCTCGACACCGGTTCGGGCCAATTCGGCGTCCTCGGCCTCGGGCTCTTCGGCTGGTTCGGGCTCGGGAGCGGACTCTTCGGCCTGCGCGGACACGAATGTCAGGCGAACGTAGGACACCGCAGCGCTGATCTCGTCCTCGGCCAGATCACCGCCGAAGGCTGGCATCCCGCCTCGGCCGTCGGTGACGCTCATGATGTGCCGGGACCGGTCGGCCTCCTGGGCGACATCGACCAGGTTGCGACCGATGTTGGTGCCACCGCCATCGGATCCGTGGCATCGCGCGCAGTTGGCCTCAAAGATGGCCTGTCCGGCCTCGACCTCGGCGGGGTCATCGTCCTGCGCTGAAGCAGGGCTGGCAAACAAGAACAGCATTGCGAAAACTGCAATCACTGACGACACGACGATGTTGCGATTCATGGGGCGGACTATAGCCGGGTTGCGGCCAGGTATCTACGAAACATCGATCAGGTCCCACAGGTCTGCATGATCTTGGGCGGTGTAGCGCATTGAGCTACAACAGGGTCACCGCAACTCATCAACCATGGAGATCACCCGCATGAAGCTCGGCTACAACACCGGATACTGGAGCGCTGGCCCGCCGGCCGGCGTCGTCGAGGCCATTGCCGAAGCCGACAAACTCGGATGGCACTCGATCTGGGCCGCCGAGGCGTACGGGTCCGATGCGTTGACGCCGCTTGCCTGGTGGGGCGCCAGTACCGAGAACGTGCAGCTGGGAACATCGATCGTCCAGATGTCGGCTCGAACGCCGGCGGCAACGGCGATGGCGGCCATCACCATGGATCATCTGTCGAATGGTCGATTCATCCTCGGCCTCGGAGCGTCGGGACCCCAGGTGGTCGAAGGCTGGTACGGCCAGCCCTATCCGCGACCGCTGCAGCGCACCCGCGAATTCGTCGAGATCGTCCGCACCATCTTCGATCGCGAGGATCGGGTTGAGTTCTCCGGCAAGCACTACACCATGCCGTACCCGGGCGGCACCGGTCTCGGCAAGCCGCTCAAGTCCACCGTGCATCCGCTCCGCAACGACATCCCGATCTATCTGGCCGCCGAGGGTCCCAAGAACGTCGCGCTGTCAGCGGAGATCTGCGACGGCTGGCTTCCACTCTTCTTCGCCCCGAAAGACAACGACTGGTACAAAGACCGGCTCCAGGAAGGGTTCGATGCGGGCGGCCGCCGAAGCTGGGACGACTTCGAGGTACCGGCCACCGTCATCATGATTCCTGGCGACGACGTCGACACCTGCGCCGATTTCGTGCGGCCCTTTATCGGTCTGTACGTGGGCGGCATGGGCGCCAAGGGGCAGAACTTCCACTACGACGTGTTTGCCCGCATGGGGTTCGAGGCCGAGTGCGACAAAATTCAGGAGCTCTACCTCGCTGGCAACAAGAACGACGCTCATGCCGCCGTGACCAACGAGATGGTCGAAGCCATCGCACTGGTCGGACCGATCGACAAGATCAAAGACGAGATCGAGATGTGGAAAGAGACCGTGGTGACCACGATGCTCATCAGCGGCGACATCAACCTCGTCCGAATGGCCAACGATCTCTTCTCCTAAACCCCGGTGTCCCCCGGTGTCAGACACATCTTCGTTTTGGTGTCAGACACATCTTCGTTTTCTGGGGCTGGTCATCCACATACCGGACGGTTAGTTTCTGCCTATGGCAACGATTCTGGCGCACATCACTATTCGCGAAGGCCACGAAGCGGCATTTGAAGAGATGGCTCGGAGCATCTACGCCGACACCCACGAGCACGAGACACGGGTCAACACGTACCAGTACTGGCGCGGCCAGAAGCCGCGCACGTACTACACCCTTCTGGCCTTCGAAGATCACCGGGCGTTCATCACCCATCAGACCAGTGATCATCACGAGGACCTTTCGGCCAACCTTCGGGCTGCGATCGAAGACATGACCTTGGAGTGGGTCGACCCCATCGACGGCGCCTCGCCCTGGCCCAGTACCGACCACCAGACCGCGCTGGACGACTCCTCGGAGCTCACCAAGAAGTACACCGACGTCTTCGCAGCGGCCGTCGCACCGTGGTGGGACCCACTGCGTGCCGCAAACGGCTGACCACACCTTCGCCTACCCATTACCAACACAACACAGGATTACTCATGGATCTCGGCCTCTCAGGCAAGAAAGCAATCATCACCGGCGGAAGCCGCGGCATCGGCCGAGCAATCACCGAAGCTCTCCTCGCCGAAGGCGCCGAGGTAGCCATCTCGGCCCGCGGACAGGAGGGCCTCGATGCAGCGCTGGCCGACCTGAGTTCGCAGGGCACGGTGCACGGAAGCACCGTCGATGCAGCTGATGCCGACGCCATCGCCTCCTGGGTCGCGTCCTCATCCGAGACGATGGGTGGTCTCGACATCGTGATCTCCAACGCCAGCGGCGGCGGCGCGGGCAAGACCACCGCCGAGGCATTCCAGAAGACACTCGACGTCGACATCATGGGCCTCGTCCACATGGTCGATGCCGCCCTCCCCCACCTCGAGGCATCCGATAGCGCCGCCATCATGGCCATCTCCACCACGGCAGCGTTGGAGCACTTCGGCAACGGCATGGGCAGCTATCACGTGCTCAAGGCCGGCCTCATCAATCTCATTGCCGGCTATTCGCAGTCCCTCGGCGCCAAAGGCGTGCGCGCCAACGTGGTGTCGCCCGGCCCTATCTGGGTCGACGGCGGCGGCTGGGACCAGATCAAGACAGCCGTACCCGAGATGTACGAAGGCGCTGTCAACACCCACCCATCAGGCCGCCTCGGAACCGCCGACGAAGTAGCCCGGGCCGTCACCTTCCTGGTCAGCCCAGCAGCCTCCTGGATCACCGGCGAGAACGTGGTCGTAGACGGCGGCTACACAAAACGAGTCGCCTTCTAGGCACCGCTCCCACCCTGGTGTCAGACACATCGTCGTTTTGGTGTCAGACACATC
>CAZGVQ010000476.1:0-3473 GCA_964529355.1 uncultured Acidimicrobiales bacterium | reverse complement strand
ACTCGGAGGAGATCCTGATCGAGATCGAATCGGGCGATGGACACGCTCGATGCCCGAAGCGTTTCGAGCGCGTGGTTGGCGATGAGATCGATGATGTCGATCGTTCGTTGCGACGCCTCGAGGATCTCGTTGACGCGAAGCTGGGTTCCGACCTCGGTGGGTTCGAGCGACTGGAGTTGCCGGTCGAGCCAGCTGAGATCGGTGGGCGGCGCAACCGGGGTGGCTCTGACGACGCCGAGTGCGTCGTTGAGTTGTGGGTCGAGCCAGCCCATCGAGGCAATGGTGGGCTCGTCGTGTGCCCCGACTGCGGCAAGCACCCGGGCGCCCAGCGGGATGTCGTTGCCAGCGAGCCCTGCGGGTAGTCCGCCGCCGCCCCAGCGTTCGAACTCGTGGTGTACTGCGTCGGCGCAGGCTTCGAGACCTGCGGATCGCAAGACCCGACTGCTGAGCACTGACCGTGCCGGGTTGAGGGTGTCGGAGCGCCGATCATGGGTGACGAGCAGGCAGATTTCGTTGAGGTATGCCGCGCTTATGGTGGTGGCTAGACGCTCGTCGCTGAGTCCGATGCGCGAGGAGATTTGCAGTGCCAAGCCGGCGCGCCGAAGTCCGCGCCGGCTGGCCGCGGGATCGAAAGTCTCAAGTGTGCGCGCCAACGCCATGATGACGTGATGGCTGGTGCTTGGCTCGGTAATTGAGGATTCTCCTGATTCGACAAGCCTTTTCGGCTAGTTCCCCTCAGTTTGGTGCAACGAGATGGTACACGCGCGGATCCAGACAGTTCGCCTACCGGCGCCGAAAGCGCTCCGCCACCGGCGCCTCGATGGTGGTCGATACCAGGTGACTCGCCGCCGTCAGGAGAACGAACAACACCGGGAACATAACCCAGAAAGGGCCCTGCCAGGCATCATAAACCCGGTAGCCGATCTCCTGGTGGAGAAGGTAGAGCGGGTAACTGGCGGCTCCAAGCGTGGCAAACGCCGGGCGGCGCAGGCTCGGAATGCCGCGCAGCGATATCAGGGTAAACAGGGCAAAGAACGAGGCGGTGGCCACGCTTGCTACCGCCGGCGAAAACTCACGCGTCGCGTTGGTAAGTTCTTCGGCCTGAGCGGTTGCCTGTATCAGGCCGACCGCGAGGCAGAGCGCTAGACCGACGACCCGCGCTGGGCTGGCCCGTCTGTCGGCCGCCAGCGCCGAGAAGAGGATCCCGGCGACGAACAGGTGTGCGAACGGCAGGATGACGAGGGTCTGTGCCCATGCAGGCGGGTCGAGAAACCGCAGAACGAGGGTGATGCCGAGCCACGCGTAGGCGAACGCCTCGAGGCGCGACACCAACCGTGTTGCGATGAGCACCGCGACGATCGCATAGAAGTGCAGTTCAATCAGCAGGGACCAATACGCGCCGTCGATGAATGGTTGCGAGAACAACCGCTGAGTAAACGTGATGTTGGCCGCGAGTCGAGCCAAGGAAATCTGGTCGCCACTGAGGATCACGGCGACCGACGTCGCCGCCACAGCGGTGAGGTAGCCGGGGAGGAGTCGCACGAGTCGGGCTTGGGTGAACCGAGGCGCCGAGCGATGCAGTGCGCTCCGGGCGATGACGTACCCACTGAGAATGAAGAAGAAATCGACCCCGAGATAGCCGTATTTCGCTACCGGAGCGAGGAGGTCCGACGGTTGGGGTCCGGTGCTCTCGGAGCCGAGAAAACCGAGGTGAAAGAACACCACGGCCGCTGCGGCCACAAACCGGAGCAGGTCAAGCTCATAGAGACGGCCCGCAGGGTGTGCAGTTGTGTGTGCGGGTGGATGTGCAGGCGATGGCGAATCGACGCGGTTGACAGCCTGAACCATGCCAATGCATCGGCAGGCCAGAACGCATGCTTGAGGGTCGCTATTCGACCAGAAGAACCTGCACGGTAAAGGCCACCAGGATGGCCAGTCCGCACAAAAGAGCCGCGATAATCAGCTTTCGGGTGCTCACTGCCCCGATGATAGCTGGAGTGCGGAATGTCTCGCCTCACGGGTGCTCAGAGACAATGTTGAGCCGATAGTCTGCCAGTACTACCTGGGAGGTGGTTCCGACGACTACGAAACATGACGTGGTGATAATCGGCGGTGGACCCGCTGGCTACGCTGCTGCGCTCTACGGCGCATCCGCGGGACTCGATTGCGGGATTATCGAGATGAACAAGCTCGGTGGTACCTGCCTCAACGTGGGCTGTATCCCGGCCAAAGAGCTTCTCGAAACCGCTGCGGTCTTCCGCACCGTGCATCATGCGAAGGACTTTGGGGTCAACCTCGGCGGTGACGTCACGGTCGATTGGTCCAAGACGATGCGGCGCAAGCAGAGCATCATCGATCAACTCGTTGGTGGACTTGGCGGTCTCCTCAAAGGCCGCAAGGTCACCGTGTACGACGGCATCGGCTCGCTCGGCCCAGATCGCACCGTGTCGATCACCGGCGGGGAGTCGGGCGATCTGCAGGTAACCGGTGATTCGGTTCTCCTCGCCGCTGGCTCGGCCGTTCGAACCATCCCGGGTTTCGACATCGACGGCAAGCTGGTCGTCACCAGCGATGAACTGCTTTCCATCGAAAAGCTGCCGGAACGGGCAGTGGTCATCGGTGGCGGCGCCATCGGCTCGGAGTTCGCGTCGATGATGAGCGACCTTGGTACCGAGGTGACCATCCTCGAATACGCGCCACACATTCTTCCCGGAGTCGACGCCGACGCAGCAAAAATTGTCG
Organism: uncultured Acidimicrobiales bacterium; assembly: GCA_964529355.1. GTDB lineage: Bacteria > Actinomycetota > Acidimicrobiia > Acidimicrobiales > SHLQ01 > CALLQB01. Next base: position 731 of record CAZGVQ010000476.1, on the reverse strand, counting down.
AACGGTCCTTCGCGAAGCGCGGCATGAACATCAAGACCGGCGTGATGTCGTCGGGCCATACGCCTTCGGGCGACACGACGTCGGTGCACTTTGCACCGGCGGAAGGCGGCGACACCGAGAGCATCGAAACCGACCTGGTTGTCGTTTCGGTGGGACGACGCCCGCTTTCGGATCACCTTGGTCTCGAGGGAACCGGCGTCGTCGTCGACGACCGCGGATTCATCGAGGTCGACGAGCTCATGCGCACCGGCGAGCCCGGCGTCTACGCCCTGGGAGACGTCATCAACACTGCACAGCTGGCCCATATCGGCTTCGCCGAAGGCATGCTGGTGATCCAGGACATCCTGGGCGAAGACCCAGCCCCGATCGACTACACCAAGGTGCCGTGGTGCATCTACTGCCACCCGGAGGTGGCCTTTGCCGGACACACCGAGCAGAGCGCGAAAGACGCGGGCTATGAGGTAGTCACGAGCAAGCATCGAAACATCGGCAACGGCCGTTCGATGATCATCGGTGACACCGATGGACTGGTGAAGATCATCGCCGAGAAGAACGCCGATGGTACCGGTGGACAAATTCTCGGAGTACATCTGGTTGGTCCCTGGGTTACCGAACAGCTGGGCCAGGGGTATCTGGCGGTGAACTGGGAGGCCACCGTCGATGACATCGCGCCGCTCATTCAACCGCACCCCACGATCAGCGAGGTGTTCGGCGAGACCGTTCTTTCGCTC
>CAZGVQ010000475.1:0-3473 GCA_964529355.1 uncultured Acidimicrobiales bacterium | reverse complement strand
ACATCGGCGAGTATTTCGATGTGCGAGCCAAGGCCCTTCTGGCCCATGCCACCCAGGTCGACCCTGCCTCGCCGTTCTGGTTCGGCCTCCCCGAGGGTGCCGCACGCGATGCGTATCCGTGGGACGACTACATCCTCGGGCGCTCGATCATACCGGTGGCCGAAATCGAGGACGATCTCTTCGCCGGTGTCCGAGAATTTCTGGCTGAGAAGGCGGAGACAAACGAAGTGATCGAGCTCTGATGGCCGATTACCTCAGCGACGAGTGGATGACCCGCTACGCCGAACTCGGTGCCGAGCTTCCTGAGCGGGCCGGTATCAACATGATCACCCAGTACGTGGTGGAGAAGACCCCAAACGGCAACATCCGTTGGTTCGATGTGGTCGCCGACGGGCGGGTCACCGAGGCGGCGCTGGGCAAGCACAAAGAAGCCGACGTGAAGATCACCTGGAAGTACCCCTATGACCGCAAGATGTTGTCGGGCGAACTCCGCCCCGACGCGGCGTATATGCAGGGACGTATCAAGGTCGAGGGTGACCACCCCAAATGGCTTTTCAGCTGGAGCGACGTGCTCCACAGCCCGGAATACCAGGACTTCCAGGCCAGCGTGCACGCCGAGACCGACTACCCGGACTAAGCGCCCGACCCAGGGCGGCCATGAGTGCCGCCGGGCTGCCGGCTACCAAGTATGTGGGCCTGCACCTCGAACGGTTTGGCGAAGCCACGCCCGACCTCGGCACTGCGGTGCGCATTGAGGCCGGAGCAAACCGCGACCCGCAGCCACCTTTTGGAGGCTAGGGAGAACCCCTGCTCGACCGGTCCTAACGTTGCCTAACGCTGGATGGCGCCGAGTTCGTCGATGCGGTCCTGGAGATCCCACGGACCGAGCTGTCCGGTGTGGCGCTCGTAGGAACCATCGGTGTCGATAAACACCATCGCCGGCTGGGAGAACACCTCGAAGTGGTTCCACACTGCACTGTCCTGGTCGACCAGTTGCACGATGCCGTCAAGGCCAAAGCCATCGAGGATGTCTGCTGAGCCCTCTGCTTCGTGGGCGCCCACCACGGCCAGGAAATTCACGTCTTCACCGTTGGTTCGGGTTGCGAGTGCGACCGCACTGGCTTCGTTCATGCAGCGTGCTCAACCGGGGCCCCAGAACCACACGACCGTTGGTTTGTTGTCGAGCGATGCGAACTCGAAGGTCCCACCCCGGCTGGTTTCGATCTCACCCAGGCTCGCGCCGACGTCGGCGACCGCCCCGCCGCTCGCAGTGGGGGAGTCGCCAGCTTGGGTTCCGCACGCGGTGGCCAGAAGCGCCAGCGACACCGCAACGATAAGCGCGCGAAAAATCCCGAGCCCTGTGGCCCGCTGACGTATCGGCTGCGCTCGGAAGATTCGCACAACTTCTACTGTACCCCGTTAACCCACGCGGGTTTCTTCGAGCCGATTGCGAACCCGGCCCTACACCCGCTGAAGGTTGCAGAGCGCCCTGTAGGAAACCGGTTCGATCAACGCTTTTTCGATGGTGGACGCCAGACCGGAGTCTCCCACCAGCAGATCGAGATCGCTGACCCTCTCGGCCCACCTGGGGTCGGCGGCGCGAAGCTCGGCCGACTCGACCGCGGGCTCGAGGATTACCTCGGTTACGCCGGGGCTCAGCGTGGTGAGAAGCTCTTCAAATTGGGTGCGATCCATGCCGGTGGCGTTCACGACCTGGTCGGGCATGAGAATGTTCTGTTCGTTGGCCAGCTGTCGGGCCGGGAAGCCGATTTCGGATTCGTGGTCGGAGCCATGGAGCCGAAGCGGGAGCCGATACTCACAACCCAGATCGACGAGGACATCGAAGAACTCGGGCCGCTGCTGGAGTGCACTGCGGAGGGTAGCCAGGTGGGTAAGACGGAAACCCCAGAGCACGGCGCGTTCCACCTGAGCCCGACACTCGCGGCGAACCTCTTCGAGGTCGGCATGATCCCAGAGATCTTCGAGAGTGCGAGGGAACCCGCCCTCGCCATCGAGAAGTGACGGTGCGTGGGTAGTTGGGCCCCAACGCAGGATGTCGAGTTCGGCGTTGAGGGTAAGCAGCACACCAACGTCTTCGCCGCGATATTGCGCCGCTGCATAGCGGGCCCACGGGCCAGGCGTGGCCAGCGATCCGCAGCTGGCCAAACCGGATCGAATCGCCGCGTAGACCCCTTCGGTGGATGCGTGGCTCGTGCCGAGGAGATCGGCGCTGAGAATCATGAGCCGGGTGTTTGCCGAGTGTCCGAGGCGTTCGGTGAGTTCGCTCACAGCCCCACGCTACCGAACCAGCGTAGGGAGCGACCCAGCCGGGACCCAGCCTCAGGGGTCGAGCGGCTGATCGGGTCCGTCGCACACGGCCCAAAGACCTACCCGGTTGTGGCGCGCCTCGCGAACCGCTTGCGCGAACACCGCCCGATAGGTGGTGTTGGGACTGATGGAGAGGGCGGCGCCGAAGCCCTGCCGAAGGAGTTCGAGGTTTACGAAGATCGAAGCTGGGGCTGTTGGGGATTCTGGGTCTGCTGAGGATGGGGTGTCTCGGAGGTCTTCAACGAACAGGTACCCAAGGAAACGTCCAAAGGCATCTCGCGTTTGTTGGTCTCGAACCAGAAGCACCGCTGTGCCGGGAACGAGCAGTTGTTCGAGAAATGTCGTGGCCTCGGCACCGAAGCACTGGGCTGGGCGGTTCGGGTCGATGGTTTCGGGGGTGTCCACGCCAAGGAGACGCACAATTTCTGTTCGGTTGGTGCCCTGTTCGGGGCTGGCGAGGCGAAGGCGCACGGTGTCGCCGTCGATCACCTCGACAACGGTTGCGTTTGCTCGGCCCGCCGGCTGGTCGTGGGTGGGCGTACCGCAGGCTCCGAGAAGCAGGCAGACGAAGGCCACGAACCCAAGGGTCAACGGGGTGAAGGCGCGGAAGCCGATGGTTTCCATTCCTGGTGTATCTCTACATTCTCGCCATGAGCGCGAAGGGCTCGTGCGGATTGTCGACTACTCAGGGGAATGGAAGATTGACTCTAGGGGACCTAGGCGGCCTCGGGAAGTTGCGAAGCTTCGTCGAACCGGTCTCGCCGTGCGCTGGCCAGGGCCTGTCGAGCCGAAGCGATGCCCGCCCGGCCCGCCTGCTTGGTGGTTTCATCGATTCGCCACTCGCCCGATGAGGTGCGGGCTCCGGTACGGCGAGCCGACGAGGTTTTTGCCTCGCGGGTCTTGCGAAGCTGCTCGAGGTTGTTGGGGCGCCGCCCTCTGCGAGGCGTGCGGGGCGCACCCGAGAGGTCGAAGGGGAGCGATGGGGACTGTTCGAAGGCGAGCTGCGTACTCATGATTCAAGTATGCGGAGGGGGTGTGACAGTCTCGATTTAGGGTTTGCTCTCCAGTCAGGGCATGGAACGGTCGAACATATGCGATATGTCCACTGCACTCGCAGAACTCATACCGTCGCACCGCTTCGGCCA
>CAZGVQ010000474.1:0-3487 GCA_964529355.1 uncultured Acidimicrobiales bacterium | reverse complement strand
TCTTCGAGCATTGCGATGTCTTCTTCGGACACCTGAGGCTTTGCGGTACTCCGATCGTTGGCTTCCTCGAATCGCTTCACCGACGCGTCGAGCCGCGCCGCTAGGCGGTCGACGTCGCCAAAGTTGGACGCCAGTCGCGCCTCGGCGGTTTCGAATCGCGCTTGCGCCCTGGACCAATCGTCGGCCAGCACCTGTGCAGTGAGCGAAACCGAGTTGTCGGTGGCGGTTGCATCGCGCAGCGCAGCCAGCGCGTTGCGAACCACCCGGTCGCCTTCGGCGCCCAACCACTGCGTGCGGGCATCGAGCGCCGCGGTCAGCGCCACAAGCTCTGCACGGCGGGTTCGGATCTTCTCGATGTTCACCAGGGTCGCCTGGCCCGGACTCATACCGAGCTGAGCTTCAAGGTCTGCCACGCTTCCCGCGACATCGGCGAGCGAGCGGGTAGCCGACGGGTCGAGACGGTTTTGCGCAGCCTCGAGGGCGTCGCTCAGCTCACCTCGGTACAGCTTGGCTTCGATGATTCCTTCTGATGCTTCCTCGACTTCGGCGGCCAAGGCTCGCCGCGCCGCTTCATCGGTCTTGATGACCGGCATGAGGAATGTCTCGGGGGTCAGGACGGGGCTTGCGTCCTCGGCCCCGGGCGGAACCGGCGCCACACCGGTAACGGTGATTTCGTTGTCGCCTACTCCCACCACGGTGGCCAGGTCGATCGGCTGGGCGGTAAGTACCGCATGAAGCGCAGTGCAGAGCTGGAGTTGGTCGGCGCCGCTAAGGCCGGTGACCACGGTCAGCTTGGGGTGAAACTCCAGATCCGGGAGCGACGGGTCCGGGTTCGCAATTCGTACGATCCTCACCCGCTAGATATCGGCGGAATTGGCGCATTTTCCAGCGCTTGGCGCTTATGGCTGACTCTCGACCCGCTGCTTCAGCTCGTCGAGCGCAGTATGGATGATTTTGGTCTCGGCACGCCGCTTCACGAAACCCGGCAATTGCACCGCTAGGTCGACATTGAGGTCGTAGGTGACCTGGGTGGAATCGGGGTCGCCGTCGATGGCTGCAAACTCGTACTCGCCGTCGAGCCGTTGCATGACGTCGCCGCTCATCAGCCGCCACGAAATGCGCAGCGGGTTGGAGCCGTAGTTGTACCGAAGCACGTAGTGCGTGCTGCGGCCCATAGCGGCCGCTCGAAACTCGACCTCGCTTCCTCGGCCGAGCTCGTCGGTGGTGAGGACGGTGCTCTCTTTGATGTCGTCTGCCCACTCGGCGTAGCTCGCGTAGTCAGCGGCTAACTCGAAGCATCGTTGGGGCGACGCAGCGATGGTGATGTGTTGTGTGGTGTGGTCAGACATATCGTAAGCAACTCTACTCAGGTGGATTGCTCGACGCGCGGGTCGAACTCACCGTGTTTTGCACCCCAGAGTCCGGCGACGCCCAAGCCAAACATGGCCACGAGGATTCCGAACGCCAGCGAGGTGAACGGACGAAGCGATGCGGTAACGAACCCACACACAACCTGCACGGCCAACGAAGACATCAGGTGAAGCTGCACCGGCCTGGGGGCACTGCCGGCGAGGAAGAACAAACCGCCCATACCAATGGCATCCACCCGACTGCGGTCGATCGCGATCGCCAGAGCCCACAGGTTGGCGAGGATGCCGAGACCAAAGAGCGTCAGCGCAACGATGGCCGCCGGCAACTGGAACACGTCGACCTCGAGCGCTGCCGGAACCGCCGTGGCCACAAACACCAACGTGCCCGCCCAGGAGATCTTGGCCAGACCGGTCATGATGGCTGTCCTGCCAAGCCGTTGAGAGCAGCCTCGAGCCGCTTGGCGAGCACCTCATAGTCGAACTCGGCGAGCGCCCGCTCACGACTGGCTGCTCCGTACCGAGCTCTCAACGCTTCGTCGCCGAGGAGGGTTTCGAGATGGGTGGTCAGTGCGCCCACGTCGTTTGGGTCGGCGACCACACCGGTTTCGTCGTGGGCCACCGCTTCGTGGGCTCCCCCGCTCCGGCCAGCGATCTGCGCGACGCCGCTTGCCGCCGCTTCGACAAACACGATGCCGAAGCCCTCCTGTTCCAGACCCATCCAACGCACACGAGACATCATCGCAAAGACATCGGCTGCGGCGTACAACTCGGGCAACGAGTCATCGGACACGCGACCAAGAAAGCGAACCGGTGCGTCGAGTCGCTCGGCCAGCCCTTTGAGCCGCGACCGGTCTCGTCCATCGCCGGCGATAACCCCGATGACGGTTGGGTCGTTGAGGGCAAGGCGGGCCACCGCTCGGATCATGGTGTCGAATCCCTTGCGAGGCACGAGTCGAGAGACTCCCAGAACCACCTTGGCATCGGCGGGCAGATCAAAGAGGCGGCGGGTTGCGTCGCGCTCAGCCGCCGAGCGGGGACGAAACCGCCCGGTGTCGACGCCGGGCGGAATGATGACGGTAGGCAGAGTCGCCTTGGCGGCTCGTTCGGCCTCGGCTGCCGGGTATCCGCCCGCGGCGATTACCAGATCGGCGCCGACCAGCGTTCGCCGAAGCACTGCACCGCTCACCGGGAGCCGGCCAGGAATCGTGACCTCAGCTCCATGGAGAACCACCGCATAGGGAAGCTCAAGGCTTGGCCCGATGACCCCGAGCGGCACAGCCGGATCGAGTACCACGAATTCGGCGCCCACCTCACGAGCGAGGTGGTTGATTCGGCGGATGAGCACCGGGTTGGGCAGCAATACCGGCTCGGGTGACCGTTCGACTCGGAACCCCTGCTCGGCATCGAAGGCCGCCGCACCCTTGTATGGCGTGGTGTAGACCACCACGTCGTCGGGCGGAAGCCGCCGCCAGAGCTCCCACAGGTACGCCTGAATCCCGCCCAGTTTGGGCGGGAAGTCGTTGGTAACCAGGAGGTGTCGAGCCACTAGGAAACGTCGGCGAAGCGAGCCAGCTCACGCTGGACCACTTCGGAAGGATCGTCGGCCATGGCGAGCAGTTGGTCGGCGAAACCCAACTCGCCGGCGGCCCACACCGCGTGCGAGCGAACCATCTCGGAGGGGTTTTCGAGGTGTCGCTGCACCAACTGGCGGGCGTGCTCCAGGTCGGCCCGGCCAATGTTGGCCAGCACGACCAGGGCATTGCGCCTCAGATAGTCAGGATCGCGTTTGGCGATATACCAACGCCCGTAGGAGGTAAGGAGATCGTCGTCGGTGGCGGTGAGCACGTGCTGAAGGTCGAACCACACCGTGTCGACGGTTGCCTCGCTCAGTTCGTCCTCTCGTGCTGCCCGACGTTCGAAGCTCCGATTCGGCGGGCAGACCTCCTGGCAGTCGTCGCAGCCGTACAGCCGGTCGCCCAGGGCGTGTCGGAACTCGACGGGGAAACCACCCGAGTCCTGCACCAGCCAGGCAAGGCACCGCCGCGCGTCGACCACACCCGGTGCCACGATTGCCGCGGTGGGACAGTCGTCGATGCAGCGGGTGCAGGTGCCACAAC
>CAZGVQ010000473.1:0-3489 GCA_964529355.1 uncultured Acidimicrobiales bacterium | reverse complement strand
GCGTGGTGCGCCGTGAGTTCGGCGGTTTCGCGCTCGGCTGCTTCGCGGCGCTCGGCGACGTCGGCTTCGAGCAGCTCGACATCGTGTCGTAGCTCGTCCATCGTCGCGGTGATTTCGGCAATGGCGGCGTTGGACTCGGATTGCGCGTCGTTGAGGACCGCATCGGCGGCGTGCTGTGCCTCTTGTATCTCCTGTGCGGCTTCGGCCTCGGCTTCCGTGCGCGCCTCGGTCTTGGCGGTTTCGAGCTGGCGTCGTTCCTCGGAGAGCTCGAGTCGGTTCTCGTCGAGCTCGCGGGCCCGGCGGTCCAATTCGGCGCGCTGGCCATCGAGCTTCTTGGACTGTGCATCGATGTACTGCCGGGCGTTTTCGAGTTCCTGGCGCTGGGTACGCACACGCTCTTCGGTTTCGCGGTCGATGGCCGCCTGGCCTACAAGGTTGTCGCGCTCGATGTCGAGGGCGGACGTCGCTGCCGCGAGTTCATTCTCTCGGGTCTCACACGCAGCTTCGCGTTGGAGGAGCTGCTGTTCGCGCTGTTCGAGCTCCTCAACTCGAATCGCTTCCTGAGTGAGCTTGGCCTCGAACCGCTGCTCGGCCAGGTTGAGCTGGTCGATCCGAGCTCGGAGGTCGCCGTCACGTTTCTGCAGAGCCACGCTCGCGGCGGAGAGCTGTTCGAGCTGGGTGGCGACCTTGGCCGAGTCTTCGTCGGTTTCGGGTTCACCCGGCGGCGGCGGGGGAGGCGGCAAGGTGCCGGCTTTGGCCGTTGGTCTCGGTGGTGGGGGAGGAAGACTAGGAGCGAGCGTCGAAGAGATATCGGCGGCTACCGATTGTTCGGTCTCAAGACGAAGGTGCCAGGCCTGAAGCTCTTCGGCCTCGTTCTCCAGGACGGCGTAGCGTTCGTCGATGTCGTTGAGCTTGGCGTCGAGGTTGTCGCACCATGATTCCAGGTCGTCGAGCTGATCGAAATCGCCGTTGTTGAACCAGGCTTGTTCGCGTATCCGTCCGGGGTGGGGCGCCGAGCGCAGGAACGCGACGCGGTTGCGCTGTTCGACCAGCCGGCCGCGCACCGCTTTCAACGCAGCCTGATGCCGACGCGTGAGTTCTTTGCTTTCTGCGAGACGCGCGAGTGCGTCCGAATCAGGTGGAGTAGCCACGACTGATCCAATCGGCAGGTCACAGTACAAAATCAAGAATTGCGAGCGGCAGGAGAAAGGTGACGCCGGCCGACCAGCACCTCATTGGGTCTCGAACACTTCTATCGTGGTTTCGGTGGTAGCAGCACAGACCAAGGCCAAGACTGAAACGCGGTTGGTTTGGCTGCTTCCTGCCGCTTACACGGCTGGTTGGCTGATCTATGTCGCGTTGTCGGGTCAGTGGGACCGGGTGTTCGCCGTGTGGCGCACCACGGCAACGATGGTCTTTGGCAGCTTTGTGGCCGGATCAACTCCACAAGGCGGAGGAGCGATCGCCTTCCCCGTCTTCACAAAAATGCTCGACGTAAGCGGTGCGGTGGCACGATCCTTCTCGTTGACGATCCAGGCCACCGGCATGATTATGGCGTCGGCGACGATTCTGTTGGCTCGAAGAAAGGTTGACGCGACCGCGATCGCCATCGGGACGGTCGGCGGGCTGGCGGGATTTGCGTTCGGTGCCTTCGTGCTGAGCGACTCATCCACCGTGTGGTGGGAGCCGCGGGTGCCGGGCGACTGGGTGAAGGTGGGGTTCACCATCGTGTTAGCCGCGATGGCGCGGATCGTGCAGCTTTGCTTCTTCGGAGGTGCATCGGGCCATGACGGTTTGCGCGAATGGACCCGAGGCCATGTCCTCATCCTGGGTGGGCTTTCTATCGGGGGCGGCCTGGCGTCTGCCCTCGCCGGGTCGGGCGCCGACGTTGCGCTCTTCTTGTTTCTTGCGCTGGTGGCCGGTATTCACCCGAGGGTGGGTATCCCAACCTCCATCATCACGATGGCCCTGGTGTCGCTGGCGGGGCTGGTTGTCTATGGCTTGATCGGCGGGCAATTGTCGATCGACCTCAATGAGGCTGGCGACGTCGTTGCCGTGGGTGGAAACGCCGTCGGTGCGTTGGACCCCACCCAGTTCGATCTGTTCGGCATCTGGTTGGGTGCTTCGGTGGTGGTGGTTTGGGGTGCTCCGCTCGGTGCGTGGGCGGCCAGCGTCGCCTCCGATCGGGTGTTGATCAACTTTGTGTTGGCCATCGCCCTCGCCGAGGTCGTGACCACGATCTTGTTCCTGGATTCGCTGCGATCGAACCTCGCGCTGGCTGCGTTTGGGGCAATTGGGCTGGTTGTGGCGGTAGCGGCAGTGAACTGGGCTTCGCGACACGTTGATCCGGGTGGCGGAATCTCCCTCTAGAACACCAATACCGGTTTGATGACGCTTCCGTCGGCGCTGGCTTTCTCGGCCTCGTTGATCTGGTCGAGCGGGAATTCGACGATGAGCTCGTCAAAGGGAAACTTGCCGTCGGCGTTGAGCTGAGCGAGGTGCGGAATGAACTCCGACGGAGTCGAATCGCCCTCCATCACACCGGTGATCGTTCGACCGCTGATCATCGCGGGGTGGTCGATGATGATCTCACCGAAACCAACCCCTGCCAGGGAAGCGGTGCCGATGTTGTTGAGCCCGTTGACGATGGCCCGAACGATTGGTGCATTGCCGGTGGTGTCGAATGCGTAGTCAGAGCCTCCTCCCGTAGCCTCCTGAATTGCGGCAGCCATCTCCTCCGGAGCGCCGGAGAGCACATCGGTGGCGCCAAAGTTCCTGGCCAGCTCCAAGCGGGATTCGTGGCGGTCGATGGCGATGATCTGGCCGGCATCGGAAACCTTTGCGGCCATGATCGCGCTGAGTCCCAGAGCGCCAGCGCCGGCGACGACAACGGAGGATCCGGCTTCGACCCCCATGGTGTTAAAGATGGCGCCAGCACCCGTCTGCACACCGCAACCCAGAGGGCCCAGCTTTTTGAGATCGAACGAGGGGTCAACCTTGATGACCGAGTTCGCGGCCGCCAGCGTATGGCTGGCGAACGATGACTGGCCGAAGTAGTGCGAGGCAACTCGTTCGCCATCGGCATCGGTGAATGCCGAGGTGCCGTCGAGACGGCCGCCCGCCATGTTGTTCATTTGAAAGTTGAAGCAATACGGGAGTCGATCTTTGTTGCAGGCCGGGCAGTCGCCGCACGAGTTGAACGACAGCACGACGTGGTCGCCTTCGGCGACGTGGGTGATGTTGGCTCCAACCGCTTCGACGACGCCTGCGCCCTCATGTCCATAGACCGACGGGCCCGGGAAGAACTCCGCCGGAAGGTCCCGCATCAAAACGTCGGTATGGCACATGCCTGCAGCGACCATGCGGACGACCACTTCGTCGGCTGCTGGTTCACCAAGGGTAAGTGTTTCGACCGTGAACGGCCCGTGGCCTTCTCGTAGGACTGCTGCTTGGATTTCCATAGCTGAACAGTAGGTCGTTTGTGTCCAA
>CAZGVQ010000472.1:0-3489 GCA_964529355.1 uncultured Acidimicrobiales bacterium | reverse complement strand
TCCGCAGCTAACCCGAACCCGGGCGGGTTTCGGGGGCTCAGTACGTGGTTTCGCGCCCGAGTTCGTTAGCTGGGGGGTATGAGGACGAGCTTTCCGGCGAACCTCTTTTCGAGGAAGTGCTGCTGGGCCTTCACGATGTCGGCCAGCGGGTACGTGTTGGCCACGACGGGGCGAATCTCGCCGCGCTCGATGTAGCTGATGAGGTTCTCGAAGACCTCGACCGGTTGGAACGTGCTGCCCAGCATGGTGAGGTCCTTGAGATAGAGCGTGCGGACATCGAGGTCGACGATGGGGCCCGCAATCGCCCCGGACGTGATGTATCGGCCCTGCTTGGCCAGCACGTCGAGCAACACCGCGAAGCCGGGTCCGGCGACCACGTCGGCCACGACGTCGACCGAGTCGGCGCCGAGTTCGGCGAGCAGGTCGGCGTTGCGATCGAGAAGTTGATCGGCGCCGAGGTCGGCGATATCGGGCCACTTGGCTTCGGAAGCCACGGCGATCACATGGGCGCCTCGGCGCTTGGCGAGCTGAATGGCTGCTGAGCCGACGCCGCCGGACGCGCCGGTGATGAGAACCCGCTCGCCTTCGGTCAGCTTCGCCTTGTGCAGCATTGTCTCGGCCGTGCTGTAGGCACACGGAAACGACGCCAGGGCGACGTCATCGAGGTCGGTGTCGATGGCGAACGCCTCGGTGGTGTGGATCGCGACGTATTGGGCAAAGCCGCCGTCCAACTCAGAGCCGAGGGTGTGGCAGTCTTCCGGGTTGGAGCACCCAGCGGTCTGCATCGTGCGCACCAGCACCCGTTGACCAACCCGCGATGCATCGACGGCACCGCCGACGGCCACGATCGTTCCGGCGGCATCGGCGCCTTGAATGCGCGGAAAGCTGAGTCCGACCCCATCCCAGCCGCCATCCTCGCTCACATCGACCGCAAAGCCGTCGCCGCCGTCGTTGGTACCGCTCACCACGTTCTTTGAGTACCAGCCGATGCGGGTGTTGACGTCGGTGTTGTTGACCCCGGCAGCGCCAACGCGAATGAGCACCTCGTCGGGACCGGGTTCGGGAACCGCAGCGTCGGTCCGGTACTCGAGCTGGTCGTACCCGCCATTGCCGAGCAGATACACCGCATGCATTGCGTCGGGCAGGGTTTCGGGAATCGTCATGGCGAGAGTCTGCCCGAAACGTACTGGTCGCGTATTCTCGGACGCCTATGGGTGCAATGGGTTCGGTGATCGCCGAGCAACACGTGTCGGAGTTCAGCGAGCAGGGTGTGACCCTGGTGCGGGGAGCCATCGATGTCCGGTGGATCGAGCTGCTGCGGCGCGGCGTCGCCAGAAACATCGAGCATCCTTCCGAGCGGGGCCGCGTGTGGAACAGCGACGACGATGGTCGGGTCACGTTCTACGACAGCCAGGCATGGCGGACGTTCGATGAGTACCGGGAGTTCGTGCTCGAATCGCCGATGGCCGAAATCGCCGGACGGGTGATGAACGTGTCGAAGGTCAACTTCTTCTTTGACGCGATCTTCACCCGCGAGGCGGGTGCCCAGTTTCGGACGCCGTTTCATCAGGACGAGCCGTACTGGTCGGTGGAGGGGTTCGACACCAGTTCGGCGTGGATGCCCCTGGTCCCCGTGCACAAGAAGAGCGCACTCGAGTTTGTGGCCGGCTCGCACCGGTGGGGCGTGAAGTACGCCCAAACCAACTTCGGGGCCCTCACCGGCGACGGACGTGACCAGGTGAACTTCGAAGCCTCGGACAACGAACCATTTCCCGACATCGAGGGCAACCGGGATGACTACGACATTTTGAGCTGGGATATGGAACCGGGCGATATTGCCCTCTTCAACGCCCGAATGATCCACGGCGGGTCAGGCAATCTCGAGCCCGACCGGGAGCTGCAGGTGTTCAACACGCAGTGGCTGGGCGACGATGTGCGGGTCAAGTTTCGCGACGAAGGTATGGACCCTGATCACCAGGCGGTGATGACCGCCGCCGGACTCGCCGAAGGCGATCGGATCGGCACCGATCTCTACCCTGAACTCTGGCGGCGCTAAGCGGTGACGGAGGCTGCCGCTAGCCGGGCCAGTCGTCGACATCGGTGGTGACACTCAGATGGAGTCCATCGCCGGTCCACGGGTTGGCCTTGGCCACCGCTTCGTCGATTTCGGTGCCGAGGCCCGGTTTGGTGAAGGGAACCACATAGCCGCTGTCCCACTGCACCGGGTTGGTGAGGAGTTCGGCGTGGAAGCCACCCCACTGTTCGATGCCTTCCAGCACCAGAAAGTTGGGGATGGTTGCCGCGACAGCCAGGTTGGCGGCTCCGGCGATGGGTCCGCAATAAAGATGCGGCGCTACCTGGGCGCCGAAGGTTTCGGCGATCGCCGCGATCTTCTTGCCGGCGGTAATCCCGCCAGCTCGAGCCAGGTTGGGTTGAAGGATCGAGGCCGAGCCGGTCACGAGAAGCCGCTGGAACTCGACGATGCTGGTGAGCCGTTCGCCGGTCGCGACAGGAATCGAGGTGTGCCGGGCCACGTCGGCCATTGCCTCGGGGATATCGGGTGGGCAGGGTTCTTCAAACCACAACGGAGACCACGGCTCGAGTCGTTGCGCCAGACGAATCGCGCCCGATGGCGTGAACTGGCCGTGGGTGCCAAACAGCAGGTCGGCCCGAGTTCCCACCGCTTCGCGGATCTGGCGCATGAAGGCTTCGGAGCGATCGAGCTCATTCATCGAGGGCTGCCGGGGTCCGACGGCTCGGTACGGGCCCGCCGGGTCGAACTTGATGGCCGTGTGGCCGGCTTCGACGTAGTCGACGGCTCGTTCGGCGGCGAGGTCGGGGTCGGTGTACACCGAGTCGTCGGCGCCGGGCGAGGGGTAGATGTAGGTGTAACCACGTACCCGCTCGCGCACGATGCCGCCGAGAAGGTCGGTGACGTTGCGGTTGGTCTCTTTGCCCACGATGTCCCAGGACGCCATGTCGAAGGCGCTGATGATGCCTCCGATGGTCACGTCGGGCCGCTGGGTGAAACCGAGCGAGTAGAGCAGTCTGGTGCGTTCCTCGATACGGAACGGGTCGGTGCCCTTTACCCGCCGGTCGAAGACGTCGGCCACCAGTGCGGCGACCGTGTCGGGGCTGAACGGCGGCGAGTACACCTCGCCCCACCCCGTGGCCCCGGTGTCGGTGGAGAGTTTCACAAAGACGAAGTACCGGCCGCCATAGCCGGGTGGCGGGTTGCCCACCACGAAGGTCTCGACATCGGTGAACTTCATGAGGCGCCTCCGTCGTCTTCCATCATCACCACGTTGCGGATGACCGAGCCGTCTGCGACCGCGGCGATGGCTTCATTGATGTCTTCGAGTGGGTAGGTACCCGAGACCAGCTCGTCGAGCTTGAGCTTGCCCTCGTGATACCAGCTGATGAGCTGGGGGATATCGCGTTGGATACGTGCAGTGCCCATCTTTGATCCGATGATGCGCTGCCCATACG
>CAZGVQ010000471.1:2009-3496 GCA_964529355.1 uncultured Acidimicrobiales bacterium | reverse complement strand
AGCATCCGCAGTTCATCGGCCAATCCGAAGAACGCCACGGTGGCGAGCGCTACCGGCGGCCACGCCACCAACAGCGTCAACCCGACGGTTCGGGGGATGGAACGCTTCTTGGCCAGCGACACGCCGCCCGTCCAGCCGAACAACCCGGCGACGATCGATTGCGTGACTGGTCCAACGCCTCCCAGGAGAATGGTGAACAGCGCGGTACCGGTAACCGAGAGCACGACAGTGCGGGTGCGGTGGCGGGCGGCAAGCACGGCGAACACCACCGTCCCCAACACCTGAAACGCGGTTCCTGCAGCCAGCAGCCGCCCGATAGCCAACAAGCTAAACACCAGGGCAGCTGCGATTGCCGCGTCGGCGAGCTCGGTTGCGTCGAGGGGCCCTTTGGTCTCGTCGACCGGGCGCGCGGTTTCGGGTGATCGGGTTGAGAGAGCCATGCGGTTCAGCTGACGCGCTCCGACGCGGTGCTCAGGGCCTCGTTGGCCAGCCGCTCGCCGGCTTCATAGATGCGATCGGCGCCCGAAAAGCCGGGCCGCATGACAAGCGGTTCAGCGGCCCTTGCATCCTCGTCAGGCTCGATGACGACTGCAGGGATTCCCTGCGCGGCAAGCACCGCCACCTCATCGCGCAGCCGACGACGAGCACCGATTCGTATGGGGCGCCGTCCGCCTCGGGTCTGTACTGACGACACGATCACCAGATCGGGCGACAACTCAGCCGCAAGTGCCGCATGGGTTGACGAACTCACCGCGCCGTCGATGAACTCGCGACCGTCGAGCTCTTTGGGCTGGAAGAGCCCCGGCACCGCCGACGAAGCCGCGACTGCGTCGGCAACCGTCGCTTCGGACGTATCGCGTCCAAAAACGGCGACGTCACCGGTTTGCGCGTCGACCGCCGGAATCCAGAGCCCGTCAGGCCACCGGTCGTCGCCTTCGGGGGATTCAAGCGAAGGCATCGAACCGAGCGGTTCGTTGGAGAAGATCCCGCTGGGAAGCACACCGGCGATTGCCATGGCGACACCCCTCCCGCCAGGCAGGGCCTGGCGGAGAAACCGGGGAGCGAGCGGACGAACCCGGCCGGCGAGTCCAGGGCCGACGAGTTCTCGGCGGGTTGTCCGCATCGCGTCGAGGATTTCACGACGATCGCCAGCGTCCGGAGGAGTCATGATCGCGTCTCGCGCTTGCTCGAGACCAGCGCCTGATTTCACCAACGCAGCCACGGCTGAGCCGGCCGAGGTGCCGATGAGATGGGCGTCGGCCAATCGGTAGCCGCGCGTCTCCAGGCCGCTGAGCACGCCAAGGTGAAACAACCAGGCCACGGGACCACCGGCGCTGAGAACGATGACCGGGCGTGACGGTGCGTCCGGGGGCAACGAGGGCATCATTCATTCCTACCACCGCGGGAGGGCAAAGCTACGGCGAAGCAGAGCTTTCGGGGTGCCACTACGCTCGCTCGTGGTGAAGATGTGGTGAAGATGTGGTGAA
>CAZGVQ010000471.1:0-1909 GCA_964529355.1 uncultured Acidimicrobiales bacterium | reverse complement strand
TTTCGGGGTGCCACTACGCTCGCTCGTGGTGAAGATGTGGTGAAGATGTGGTGAATGCGTCCGATGAATCACCCGGTGACGACCCGTACGCCGACCTCGAGGCTCCTCGCCGACGCGACCTCCGAAGCGAGTTCCGGGCCGTCAACGAACTGGTGCGGTTGGCCTCGAGTGGAAAGCGCTTGCTGCGCGAGGTCGACAAAGGCAACCACGAGCTGGTGGTGGTCTATCCGGGCTTCGGGGTCGGCGACAGCGCCACCGCTCTGCTGCGGTCATACCTCACCAATCGGGGCTTCAGCACAAGGGGTTGGCGATTGGGGCGCAATCACGGCAACGTCGAGAAACTCCTTCCGCAGGTCATCGAGCGGCTTGAGTACGAGATTCGCTTCCACCGAACCCCCGGAAGCACCGAAGTCCCGGAGACGACAACCAAGACCAAGGCTCACCTGGTCGGCTGGTCGTTGGGCGGGTATCTGGCTCGTGAGGTCGCGCGCGATCGCCCCGACCTCGTCGAACAGGTGATTACGTTTGGCACGCCCGTGGTCGGCGGGCCGAAGTACACCATTTCGGCCTCCACCTATCGTGAACGCGGCGACGACGTCGATGCGATTGCTGAGCTGGTCGACGAGCGGAATGAACTGCCGCTAACGGTTCCGGTCACAGCAATCTTCTCCAAGAGCGACGGTGTGGTGAACTGGCGGGCGTGCATCGATCACCTCAACGACGGTGTTGAGCACATCGAAATCGATGGCCCGCATGCCGGCATGACCATCAACCCGGACATTTTTGAACTCGTGGCCGACCGAATCTCGGGCTACAACGCAAGCCAGGACGACCACGCCGAAGAAAGCCACGCCGAAGAAAGCCAAGCCGAAGAAAGCCAAGCCGAGGAAGAGGAGTAGCTCGATGACTGAGCTGGAGACAAGCATTGAACGCCTGGTGGCGCGCGATCAGGACATGATCGCCTGCCCCTACCCACTCTTCGATGAGCTGCGCGAACAGCCACCCGCCTACAGCCCGGCACTCGATGCGTTTCCCGTCACTCGTTTCGAGGATGTACGCAAGATTCTCCACGACACCGACACCTGGTCCTCGCTGATGCCCACCGGCCCCACGCGGGGCGACAGCAGCATGACCAAAGCGATGACCGAGCTCATGGCCGAGGACGGGATGGCCGAAGTCTTCGCGGCCGTGATGTCTGACCGCCGAACAGCGGCGGTCCTGCTCAACGCTGACCCGCCCGATCACGTTCGGCAACGCAAGGCGGTGAACCGGGCGTTTCGGCCGGGCCGCATCCGGGCGATGGAACCCCTGGTAAAGAGCGTCTCGGACCAGCTCATGGCGAAATTCGCCGACCGTGGCTCCGTCGAGTTTGTGGCCGAGTACGCCGTGGGCCTTCCCTTGACCATCATCGCTGATGCGCTCGGCGTAGCCGACGGCGACCTCCAACAGTTCAAGATCTGGTCGGACGACCTCGTGATGCCGGTCGGCAACTCCGACCCGTCGGTCGATCAGGTGCGGGGGTTCCTCCTAAGTACCCGCGATTTCGGCAACTACATGAGCGAACTCATCGCCGACCGACAAGCGAACCCCCAGGACGACGTGCTCTCCGACGTCGCGAACGCCGAAGTCGACGGTCAGGAACTCAGCGAAGCCGAGAAGATCAGCATGCTCACCCAGTTCCTGGTCGCGGGCAACGAAACCACCACCAAACTTCTCACCAACATCGCCCGCCATCTGGCCACCAATCCCGAACTTCAGGACCGGGTGCGTGCCGACCGCTCGCTCGTCGACGGGGTGGTCGAGGAAGCGCTGCGATTCGAGGCGCCGGTTGGCGGTCTGTATCGAACGGCCAAGGTCGACACCGTCGTCGATGGCACCACCATCAAAGAAGGCCAGCACGTCTGGATTC
>CAZGVQ010000470.1:0-3497 GCA_964529355.1 uncultured Acidimicrobiales bacterium | reverse complement strand
CTCCAGTCTCTCCCGGTTCGCCGGTTTCGGGATTCCCGCTCTCGCCCAGCCCGGCCTCGGCGCAGGGGGCGGCGAACTCGGCCTCGAAAGGCGCCTACGGCTGCGCACCCCGCTCCCCCGGTCGCGACATCGTGGTGCGAAACAAGGACGAGCTGAACCGCGCGGTCGCGTCGCGCCAGGCCGGCGACGACATCCAGGTGGCGACAAATCGCATCCTCGATCCTATTCAAATGCTCGGTGGGGTGAGCGGTGGCGACCGCAATTGGATAACCATCCGCGCCGCGAAGGGTTTCAATCCACGCATTCGGGCCAGCGGGTTTGCCGGGGTGCAGATCGACGCCGATTACATCCAGATCTGTGACTTCGAAATCTTCGGTGTGGCTCGGGCCAACAACCAGACCGAACAAACCAAAGTCGGAGTCTCGGTCGTCAATTCGCACCACGTCCGGATCGCCAATAACGAAGTGCGGAACTTCTCCAGCGGTGGCATCGCCGCCAACTCTTCGAACAACATCGAGATCGTCGGCAACAACGTGCACCACAACTCCTACTGGAGCGGCGAGCAGGGTTCGGGTATCTCGGTCTTCCAACCCGACAAGCGACTCGGTGACAAAAAGTCGTTCTACCAGATCGAGATCGCCGGAAACCGGTCGCACCACAACGAGAACCGGGTCACCGCTCCCCGCACCAACTCCGATCCGGCCAAGCGAATCGCGACCGATGGCAATGGCATCATCCTCGACGATTTCCGCAACGGATTCCGCACCGATGGCCGCCCGGCATTCGATGGCCGAACGTTGGTGGCCAACAACGTGGTCTTCAAGAACGGCGGCCGCGGGATCCACGGGGCACCAAACGGCGGCATCAAGGTGCACATCATCAACAACACCTCGTACCACAACATGCAATCGCTGAGCGCTGGGTTCGTGCCTTTTGACGGCTGGGCCAACAGCGAAATCACCGTGGCGGGCACGTTCGACGAGGTTTCTCAGAACGTCAAGGTCGTGAACAACGTGGCCATCATCGATCCAAGCCTCGCCAGCCGAGGGGTCTTTGCCTTCTACCGGAACAACATCGCCGACAGCACCCTCGAAGAGCACCACAACAGCTTCGACGGACCCGCACAGCGCGACTTCTTCCGGTATCCCGGCATTCCGTGGGCCGAGGGACCACACACCCTGGGCCGCGGATCCAACAGCACCGCCAGCGATGTCAAGCTCGGCAATCCCAGCAAGGGCAACTTTGGGTTGACCGAACCGACCCAACGTGGTTCGAACTTCTGGGTGCAGCGCATCGACAAGCAGGACATCGATGGCAAACGTCGACCCATCGGCGGCTTCACCGAGCGCGGGGCGTTCGAGTATCGGCGATAGTCCCGGCGGCGAGCGTTAACGTCGGGTCGTGGACGATCGACCCAAGCAGGGATTTGCGGGCGACAAAAAGACCGGCCAGTCGTTGCTCGGTCCTGCCGAACGCCGCTTCATCGATTGGGGTATTCCGAAGATCCCCCGTCCGATCATGAGTCATCACCTCACGTCGCTCACGTTGCTGTGGTCGGCGCTCACCGTGCTGTTCGGATGGCTTGCCGACTCCAACCTCGCCTGGCTCCATGCAATGTCGTTGATGGTCTTCCTTCAGTGGGTCACCGACTCCTTCGACGGTTCGCTCGGAAAGCACCGCAAGCAGGGATTGGTGAAGTGGGGGTTCTTCATGGACCATCTGCTCGACCTGATCTTCGCCGGGTCGATCGTGATCGGCTACTCGTTCCTGGTGCAGGCCAAGTGGCTCGAGTTCCTGTTCCTGGTGCTGCTGCTCGTGACGTGCGCGACCATGGCGGTCTCGTTCCTGTCCTTCGCCGCAACAAACCAGTTCCAGATCGCCTTCTACGGCATCGGCCCCACCGAGATCCGTATCGGCTACATCGCGTTGAACACCCTGGTGTTCTTCATCGGTACCGACGTGTTCAGTTGGGGTGTGCCCGTGATCGTCGCACTAAACCTCGCCGCGCTGGTGGTACTAGCCACCCAGACCAGTCGAAATCTCTGGTCGATCGACTATGAAGCAAACGTCGACAACGCGCCGCGGTAGCAGACCAACTACAGGGTCAGAACTCGACGCCGAGTTCCTGGTGGACCTGGCTGACCGTCTGGTCATCGAGCCCCAGCGCTCCTGACAAGTCGCGCAGGTAGCTGACCTCGTCGTCGGTATCGATGGTGACGGCCATGAGTGAAACGGCATAGGCCTGTGGACCGAGCGCCTTGGGGACCGAGGAGCCAAAGGCACCCGGATCGATGAACGGTCCGTTGAGCTGCTCGCGTAGGTAGGCCTCTTCGTCGGCCTGAAGATCACCGAGCTGCTCGATGATGTTGTCGACCTCTTCTTTGCTGACCTCGCCGTCGGATTTTGCCGAGTTCACCATGGCCTGGATGAGAACCTCAGCCTGATCGTTGTCGAGGTCGGTCCCGCCCTGCTGGGCTTCGTCCTTGTCGCCGCCGCCCAGAAGGCCGCCGAGACCGCCCAACATGCCGCCAGCGCCTCGGGCGCCGCGACCAGCGAGCATTGAACCGGCGAGGCTGCCGATCATTCGGCCGGTGCGTCCACCGACCATGCCGCCAACGGCGCCGCCGCCGACGCTTCCGAGCAGGCTTCCAAGTAGTCGGGTGAAGTTCATGTGGGGGGTCTCCTCATTCGAGTTGTGGTGCCGTTTCGAGTCGAAGCAGCCCTGCCAATGTACTTCGCTTTGGCGACGACTTGCCGCAACCGGTTGGTTTCCGGTCAGATAGCGGAGTGCGACGTCTTCTGGCCTCAGCGATTCTCGGTCCCTCCCTGTTGATCGCTTCGCTGGCGTGGAGCTCTTTTGGACTCCTCAACACCGCCCTCGATCCGGATCGTTCCGAACGGATCGCCGACACCCTCCTCGAAGACGAACTCGTTCAGGCCCAGTTGCGCCAGAGCATCGCGGGCGCGGTCGGCAGCCAGATTCCCGAGGGAGTGCCGGTGAGCGACGATCAGCTCGAGTCAGGGGCTGGGGTGGCGTTGGAGAATCCGGTGGTTGCGGTGCTCATCCGCGACGCTTTTGTCCAGGCTCATCAGGCGTTCCTCGGCGAGGGCGAGCCGCCGACGACGCTCGATATCGGCGCAGCAGCAACCGAGGTGCGAGACGGAGCGCTGTC
The DNA here is from genome assembly GCA_964529355.1 of uncultured Acidimicrobiales bacterium. GTDB lineage: Bacteria > Actinomycetota > Acidimicrobiia > Acidimicrobiales > SHLQ01 > CALLQB01. Next base: position 324 of record CAZGVQ010000470.1, on the reverse strand, counting down.
CGGGGTGCCGGGCGCTTCCGAAATCATCCCCGATGGTCCCGGTTTGGTGATCGACCTTCCCACCGAGCAGATCCCCAACCTCGGCGGCTTCCGCCGCTGGCTCCAGCGGGTGGCCCCGCTGATGGCCCTCATTGCGCTGGCCGGGGCGGCGCTCGCGCTCCTCACGGCAAAGAATCGGTCGCTGGTTCTGCGCCGCGCCGGAAGTTGGGCGCTCGGTTCAGCAGCAATCTGGTTGGTGCTCAACATTGGCGTTCCGTGGGTGGCAATGCAGTTCTTCAGTGGCCAGGCAGCCATCGCGGCGTCGTTGATCGACGCGATGTTTGG
>CAZGVQ010000469.1:0-3508 GCA_964529355.1 uncultured Acidimicrobiales bacterium | reverse complement strand
CATTTGTGTCGGGCACCAACCAGACAACGAACTCGTCTGAAGAAAGGCCAAAGCGCGACCGGTCGACGTCCGGTTGGATCGTTTCGTCTCGGAGACCCTCGATGGCGCGGAGAACCGGATCAGGCAGCACATCGGCGCTGGTACGGGGTCGATCGAATACCGCGGGCAGGCCAAACTCGGTGATTGTCGACAGTTCGGGGCTTCGATCGTTGACCTGCAACGACTCTTCAGGCCCGCTGGCCAGCAGAAAGAACGCTCCGACGATGAACAGGACCGCTGCAGCGGCCAGTGCTGGAGCGTGAGCCCGAAGCCTTCTTCTTGGCTGTTGTACGGCAACCGGCTCAACGATGCCGCTGTTCAGCGATACAGGATCGGGCGACTCCGCATCGATTCGCTCCAGTAGGGCGTGGAGTTCTCTGTCGAATCCATCGGTCATTTGGTCATCACCTTTCGCAGTTTCGCTCTGGCGCGTGCCAGTTGTTTGCGCGTCGCGCCGTCGGATATCTCGAGGGTCTCGCTCACCTCGGCAATCGATTGATCACGCCAGTACGTGAGGTAGATCACGGCTCGTTGCTGGACCGAGAGCACTTCGAGTGCATCGGTGAGGGCCGAATCGGCGAAGGCACCGATTTCCGATTCCGTAGGCCCCTGAAGCAAAGACCAACGAGTCTCCCTGGTCAGCCGGCGTTGGTCGGAGCGCAGCCAGGTGAGTCCCTCGTAGTAGACCGCTCGATAGAGGACTGCGCGTTGATTCTTCGCCTCCGCCCACACCGGGTTGGTGAGCAGCCGCAACAGCGCATTCGAAACCACGTCCTGAGCGTTGGTGGGACCGACGAGAGAGGTCGCGAACGAAAGTAGCTCTCGCGCATACAGGTCGTATGCCTTATCGATTCGCCCCACATCAACGTTCACTGAATATCAGTCGTCGCGGATCGCCGTTTCGGGTGACAATTGAGCGTGGAAAAGTACACTTGGACCTCTCCGATCCTTCGGGCGGCAATGCCGGGCGATGCCGAGATCATTGCCGACTACCACCATCGCTGCTGGCAGATCGGCTACCGGGGCCTGATCGCTGACGAGATTCTCGATCAGATGTTGCCGTCGGATCGTCTGGCTCGATGGCAGGCGCTGTTGGCTGCGCCAGGCGCGCATCAAACGGTTGTGGCAGAGCTCGATGGGCGAGCGGTTGCCCATACGCTTGTCGTGGGTCCTGAGATATTGAATGTGTATGTCGACCCGAACTTCTGGCGACAGGGCTTGGGGCGTCTGATGTTGGCCGAGGGAGAACGACTGGTCTCTGAGGGTGGCCATCCCGAAGCGGTGCTCAACACTCTTGTCGGGAACGAACCGGCACTCGCGCTGTATGAGCGCGCCGGCTGGGTCCGCCAGGACACACTGCACCCTGGCGAGGTTTTCGGGGTGGAGTTTGAGGAGTTCGAGCTGCGAAAGCTCCTGCCCCCATTGGAGAACCTCTCAGCTGAGCGCTGAGCCCTCAGTAGGGGAGAGCATGGTGACGACGGTCTGGTCTCGGTCGAGGAGATCGATGACCTTTGGCAACACCTCGTCGTTCCAGTAATCGCTGCCGTAGACCGCCTCGGTGACCTCAGTGCGGCGCTCGTCGGAATCGAATCGGCGGATCCAGATATAAGCGTCGGGGTCGTCGGGTGACACGAAGTTGGCAACCACCTCGACCCCCTTCTCTGTTTGGAACGGCAGAATCGTCGAGTTCATCAGCTCGACGAACTCGTCGCGTTTCCCGGCGTGCGCTTTGTACTGTCGGAGTTCATACAACATGCTCGGACCGTATCTGAGGCGATGTCGGGCTGCATCTCCGCACGCCGGTCGAAAGTACCAATATTGTGCCCGGAAAATCAGGTTTCAGGCTCAAGAGAGCCAGCCCGGGCGTCGATTGAAATGACATGCAGGATATTAAATTGTCTGGCTCGCCAGCTGGCGAAAAGAGCAGTTCGATACTGCCCGCCGTCTTGCTGCTGGTCGTGCTCGTCGGAGCCGTGGCTGGGGCAGTTTTCCAGAGCGCGAAGGCTTTGGAGCAGCGCGAGGTTGAGTCGGCGGCGGTCGCCCTTGAACTGTCTACGCACACGATCTTCATGATCGAGCGGATTCCTCAGCCGCTGACCGAAGGACTCGCCGAAGAGAATCGCGTCGCGATCCAGCTGTTGGAGACCGAACTCGAACCCGGGCTGCTCTCACTGAATCAATCATCAGCTGAGGAGACCCGCAGGCTTCGTGACGATCTCGTCGAAAGTGCCCGGTCCAATTCCACCGAACCTTCTGCAGCGGCCGGCCCGCTCATGGCAAATCTCGGTGAGGCAGGCGACCGAGCAAACGACATCGCGCAGACTGCCGAAACACGAGCACTCTGGCTGATTGTTCTGGCCGTCATCGCTGGCTCGGGTGCGGCGGTCCTTTTGTTTGGAAGTCGTCGACGCGAACGCAGTCTTCGCGGAGCGCTTGCGCACCAGGCCACAACCGATCAACTCACCGGGTTGCAGAACCGCCGAATGATCGACGAGCAGCTCGGCCACGCTCGCTCCGAGATGGAACGCTCGAATTGCCTGGCAGGCCTGCTCTACCTCGACCTCGATGGATTCAAAACGATTAATGACACCCTCGGCCACGATGCGGGAGACGAGATTCTCCGTCTCACCGCTCAACGCCTCGCCGACGCTGCTGCCCCCGGCGAGTCCCTGTTGCGTCTCGGGGGCGATGAATTCGCCGTGTTCCTGAGTGGTCTGCAAACGCCGGAGCACGCAGTAGCAGCAGCCCAGCGGTATCTCTCGATTCTCGAAGAGCCTTCCGAGGTGATGGGTCGGGTGGAGTTCATGCGGGCAAGTATCGGCGTGGCCTGCACCGATGATCCAAGTGCGCTTCGAGGGCTTACCGCCGAAGCCGACCTCGCGATGTATGAGGCGAAGCGCAGCGGTGGTCGAGCGATACAGGTGTTCAACGAATCGCTTCGAAAGCGTGCAGAGCGCACCAGCGAGGTCACCCGTGCCCTCCGGGCCGCCGACCACGACGACGAGTTTCATCTGGTCTACCAACCCGTGGTCGGGGTGGACAGCCGCGAGCTGCTGTTTGTCGAGGCGCTGCTGCGTTGGGAGAGTCCCGAGCTTGGTCCGGTTGGGCCGGTCGACTTCATCCCGGTCGCTGAGGCCAGCGGTGACATTGGCGTGTTGGGTGGCTGGGTCATCACCGAGGTTCTCGATCAGCTCGTCCGATGGGACAGCGATCCCGAGATGAACGGAGCAAGGGCCTCGTGCAACGTGTCGGCCGTGCAGTTGGTCGAGCAACGGTTTGTCGAGCGGGTCATCTCGCAACTCCACGAGCGGCAGCTATCGCCCGACCGGCTCATCATCGAAGTCACCGAGTCGGTGGCGCTCGACGAATCGGGTGTTTGCGCACGGGCGATCACCGAGCTTCACGAGGCTGGCTTCTCCATTGCCATCGACGACTTTGGCGCGGGCTACGCCGTAGCCGGCGCCAAAGT
>CAZGVQ010000468.1:0-3510 GCA_964529355.1 uncultured Acidimicrobiales bacterium | reverse complement strand
AGCCCTTTGCTGGTTGCGCTGTCCGACCGTTCTGCTCAAAGAAGAACTGCGCCACGGTCTGCGGGATCGCAAACCCCCACGTGGGATAGGCGTGGGTGCTCTGGCCGAGGCGCCCGGTGAACATCTTGGTGCGCATCGCGAGCGCGATTTCGTTGATCATCTCGCCCGCACGTGGTGTCACGATTGTGGCGCCGATGACTTCACCGCCGGCAACCCGACGAGTGATGGGCTTGGGGCCGGCGATGATCTTCACGAAGCCGTTGGTTGCGCCGTCGGTGATGGCCCGATCGAACTCGCTCATCGGTAGGTAGGCGACCCGTCCGCCCTTGCTGGCGGCCTCGGCTTCGGTGAGACCCACCCTTGCGACCTCAGGATCGGTGAAGGTGGCCCACGGGATCCAGTGTTCCTTGAACTTCCACTTCTGGAGGAGTCCCAGCGCATGAGCCGTGGCCAGCCGGCCCATCTCATCGGCGGCGTGGGTAAATGGCAGTTTGCCGGTGACATCGCCGGCTGCATACACGCCGTCGCCCGTCGTTTCGAGCTTGTCCGAGGTCTCGATGTAGCCGCGGTCGGTCATTTTCACGCCGGCCCGCTCGAGTTCGAGGCCTTCGGAGTTTGGCTTGCGGCCGGTAGCCACCAACAGCTGGTCGAACGTGTCGCTGGAGTCACCGGTCTCGACTCGTATTCCTCCGGTGGGCACAGGGGCCACGCCGGTGACCGCGGCACCGAGCCGAAGCGTGATGCCATCGGCTTCGAGCGCCTGGGTGATCGCTACCGAGGCCTCAGGCTCTTCACGGAGCAGGATTCGGTCGGCCATTTCGAAGATCGTGACGGCCACACCAAGCTTGGCCATGGCCTGAGCGAGTTCGACCCCGATCGGGCCCCCGCCCAGCACCGCCAACGATTCGGGCTTGCGGGGCAGGCTGAAGATCTCTTTGTTGGTGAGGAAATCAACCGTGTCGAGGCCCGGGATGGGCGGAACGAAGGCTCGCGAACCGGTCGCGATGACGATTCTGGGGGCGGTAAAGCGGGTGCCGTCGACTTCGACGGTGTTGTTGCTGACAAAGCTTGCGCGGCCGTCGGCGGTCCGCATGCCGTGACTCTCGAGGACCGAGAACGTCTCAGCGGCGCCGATACGGGCCACCGCTGATCGCACATGATTCATCGCTTCATCGAAGCTTGCGCCCTTTCGGGACTGCGAAATCAGGGCTTTCGAGGGCACACAGCCCCAGAACGTGCAGTCGCCGCCGGGCTCACCTTCGTTGATCAGCAGGACCTTCTTGCCTTCGCGGTTTCCCGCGTTGGCGGCGCCGAGTCCGGCGGATCCGCCGCCAATAACGATGAGATCGAGGTTGGAAGACATGGCAGCCAGACTACGCAGTGGGGAGAATTAGTGAATCATCCGGGCGCAGAACCAAGCGAGATTCATCATGGCCAGCCCGATGGCGAACTGCCGGTACTCCTTGACCGTCGTACGCCGAAACGTCACGACCAGCGCGATCAGCCAGAACGGCGCCATGATCGCCCATTGAATGAAGACGATCCGGTCGGTTCGGGGCAATGCAAGATCGAGGAGGAAGTTCCACACAGCGTCCATCGATGGGGAACCCGGTTGCGGGCCTTACTCTTCCATCCAGTTGTAGGGAAAGTTCCCGTCGGCATCGACGTCGTGACCCGGCCGTTTCTCGACCTCGCGGCCCGCAGCCCGGGCGTTCTCGATGAAGAGACGCATCTTGGTGGCGTCTTTGCGCCCCGGGGACTTCTCGACGCCGCTGCTCACATCGACGCCCCATGGCCGGACGGTGCGAATGCCGTCGGCGACATTGTCGGGGGTCAGGCCCCCGGCCAGGATGATGCGGGTGTTCGAGGGCACCCCTTCGGTGAGCGCCCAGTCAAAGACTTCGCCAGATCCCGGCGCCGGACTGTCGAGAAGCACCGCATGGGCTCCGTAGTCGTCGAGCCGCTCCAGGCCCTGAGCACCAGGAGACAGGCCCTTGATCATCATGGGCACGTGTCGGGCGACGTGCATCGACTCTTCGGCGGTCTCGTGACCCGACAGTTGCGCGGCCTTCAGACCAGCTTCGTGGGTGATGTCGACCGCCCGCTGTGCAGACTCGTTACGAAACACGGCCACGGTGAGGGTTTCGGGCGGAAGGCGGCGGGCGATGTCGCGGGCTGTGGCCACGTTGACCTGGCGTTTTGAGGGCGAGAAGACAAACCCCACGGCGTTGGCACCGAGCGCAACCGCGAGCAGGCCGTCTTCCTCGGTGGTGATGCCACAGATCTTGATGAACAACGCTCGCCTCCCGCGGAACCCTGTAGACGGTATCGGGCGCGGGTCAAGATTGTCGGGGAATTGCCCGTAACGCCGCAACGGCGTCGGCCCGCGAACCAGCCTTGACCAGGGATTCGCCCACCAGGACGGCGTGGTAGCCGGCATCGGCCAATAACGCTGCGTCGGTGGGTCCCTGCACCCCGGACTCGGCCACGCGCACAACGCCAGCCGGAAGTTTGGGGGCCATGCGCACGGCTCGGTCGGTATCGACCTCGAAGGTCACCAGGTCGCGCTGATTTACGCCGATGAGGTCGGCGTCGAACGCCAGAGCACGCTCGAGTTCGGCCTCGTCGTGGATCTCGACCAACACATCGAGGGTGAGTTCTCGGGCCAAGGCCGCAAAGTCCGCCAGTTCTGCATCGTCGAGCGCCGCGACGATAAGGAGCACCGCATCAGCACCCATGAGTCGTGCATCGCAGACATCGGCGGCACTTACCGTGAAGTCCTTCCGCAATGCCGGAATCGAGACGGCCGAACGCGCCGCCGCCAGATCGGCGGGCGATCCGCCGAAGTATGCCTCGTCGGTCAGTACCGACAAGCAGTTCGCCCCACCGGCCACGTACTCCTGGGCAACCGTCGCGGGGTCGAGGTCGGCCGCCAGGTCGCCCTTCGATGGCGATCGACGCTTCACTTCAGAGATCACGGCCAAGCCGGAGGCCGATTCCAACGCATGGCGAAATCCACGGGTGGGCGATGCCGCCTTCGCTCCATCGATGAGCGCTTCGATACTTCGGGTGTCGTTCTCGGCGGCCGTCCGGTGATCATCGAGAATCTTGTCGAGATAGGTGGCGGTCATGAACTTCCTGCTGCTCGGGAAATGACGGGCATCATTTCTCGCTTCGGGCGCTCATGACCATCACGGCGATCGGCGCGAGCACAAAGGAGATGGCCCCGATGAGAATCAGCAAGAGACCGAGCACCAGCGGAGCGGCACCGAGAACCCCGCCGACAACAACAAACACAACTCCGGTGGCCACGAGCAACGGCGGGCCGACGGTGAGCCATTTCGGGGGCTTGGCCCGCCCGGGCACCACGGGCTCCTCATACTCGGGCTCATAGGAGTCGTCGAAGGGCTTCCATTCCTCTTTGGCTGACTCGATGGTGGACTCAAAGAGCGTCTGGTCATAGCGGAGACGACGGCCCTTGTCGCCCAGGACCGCCCACGCCTGGTTGAC